>DASUSF010000465.1:0-14501 GCA_036375275.1 Geminicoccaceae bacterium
CCGACCTCGCGCGCACCCAGATCGTCCTCGGCTTCGCCGAGCTGGTCCGGATCGACACCGAGGACGCGCTCCAGGCCTTCGAGCGCGCGATCGTGCTCGACCAGGCCGACCCGCTGCCGCACCTCGGCCGCGGCCTCGCGCTGATCCGGGACAGCGACCTCGAGGCGGGGCGGCGCGAGCTCGAGATCGCGGTCGGGCTCGACCCCGAGGACGCGGTGATCCGCTCCTACCTCGGCAAGGCGTTCTTCGAGGAGCGCCGGGACGAGCTCGCCGGCGACCAGCTCAGAATCGCGAAGCGGCTCGACCCGAACGACCCGACCCCCTGGTTCTACGACGCCATCCGAAAGCAGCTCCTGAACCGCCCGGTCGAGGCCCTTCGCGATCTCGAGACCGCGATCGACCTCAACGACAACCGCGCCGTCTACCGCTCCAGCTTCCTCCTCGACGGGGATCTGGCCGCGCGCGGCGCCCGCCTCGGCCGCATCTACGGCGATCTCGGCTTTCAGCAGCTCGCCCTGGTCGAGGGCTGGAAGTCGCTGGCCGAGGATCCGGGCAACTTCTCCGCCCACCGCCTGCTCGCCGACACCTACTCGACGCTTCCCCTGCACCAGATCGCGCAGGACAGCGAGCTCCTGCAGGCGCAGCTGCTCCAGCCGCTGAACCTCGAGCCGGTCCAGCCACGGCTCGCCGCGAACCGGCTGGACCTCCTCGGCGAGACCGGCCTCTCGGGAATCGGCCTTAACGAGTACAGCCGGCTGTTCGTCGCAGACGGCGCCGAGCTCTACGCGGAAGGGATCGTCGGCACCCACGACATCCTGGGCGACAACCTGATCCTCTCGGCGCTGCTCGACCGCTTCTCCCTGAGCCTCGGGCAGTCCCACTTCGAGACCGACGGCTTCCGGGCGAACAACGACCTGAACGAGGACATCTACGACCTCTTCGGCCAGGTCCAGCTCACCCCGGACACCAGCCTGCTCACCGAATACCGCTCGCGCGACGCCGATTCCGGCGATCTCAGCCTCCGCTTCGACGTCGACAACTTCGGCCGCATGGACCGGTCGGCGACCGAGCAGGACGTCTTCCGGGTCGGCGGGCGCCACTCGTTCGCCCCGAACTCGACCCTGATCGCCTCCTACGCATTCAGCGAGGGCGAGTTCACCTTCGACCGGCCGGGCTTCGGTGTCGCGCTCGACAACGAAGGCCACCTCGTCGAGCTCCGGCACATCATGAACTGGCCCTGGCTCAACCTGACCGGCGGCGCCGGCGTCTTCGACGGCGAGGAGGACGAGGTGGTGAGCGTCGGCACGTTCCGCTTCGAGGCGCAGCGCGACACCACGCACAACAACGCCTACGGCTATGGCCAGCTCGACGTCTGGCGCGACCTGGTGCTGACGCTCGGGGTCAGCGTCGACGACTTCGAGGGTGCGACCGCCGACCGGACCCAGGTCAACCCGAAGGCCGGGCTCCTCTGGGAGATCACCTCGACCACCACGCTCCGGGCCGCGGCCTTCCGGGCGCTCAAGCGGACCCTGATCGCGAGCCAGACGATCGAGCCGACCCAGGTCGCGGGCTTCAACCAGTTCTTCGACGACCCGAACGGCACGGAGTCCTGGCGCTACGGCCTGGGTGTCGATCAGGAGCTCGGCTCCGAGGCCTTCGTCGGCGCCGAGGTCGGCCGGCGCGACCTCGCCGTGCCCCTGTTCGCCGGCACCGAGGGCTTCGGCTCGGAATTCGACGTCGACGAGACCACCGCCCGCGGATACGGCTACTGGACGCCCTTCGACTGGCTCGCGCTCAGCCTCGAGTACCGCTACGAGCGGCGGGAGGACGAGGACGCGGCGACCGGGCCGGGGCTGGAATCGACCACCCACACCGTGCCGCTCGAGGCCCGCTTCTTCCATCCGTCCGGCGTGTTCGCGCAGGCCCGCCTGACCTACGTCGACCAGAGCGGCACCTTCGAGAACCTGACGACCCGGGAGCTGGAGTCGGGCAGCGACGACTTCATGGTCGCCGATGCGGCGCTCGGCTACCGCTTCCCCGACCGGCGCGGCCTCGTGGCGATCGAGGCCCGGAACCTGTTCGACACGGAGTTCGACTACCAGGACACCGATTTCGACCGCGGCGATCAGACCACCCTGCCCGAGCGGGCCATTCTTCCCGAGCTGACGGTCCTCGGCCGTCTGGTCGTGCGGTTCTAGCCGACCGTCCCCCCGCCGAAGGGGCCCCCCCGGCGGCCGCGGCGGCGGCGCAAGCAAGAGGGAGGCGTTGCCATGAAGACCATGATCACCAGCCTGGTCGCGGCCCTGATCCTTGGCGGGGCGCTCGAGCTTCGGGCGCAGGCCACGGACGAGACGCGCTTCGACGTGCCGATCGAGAGCGTGAAGATCGGGCCGGACGGCAACGTGAGCGGGCTCGTCTTCAGCGATGGCGGCACGCTGGACCAGCCGCAGCTCAAGTCCGAGATGCTCGACCAGCTCAAGATCAACCGGATGCGGCGGCTGCCCTTCCAGCTCCTGCCGGTGGGCGATTCGAGCGCGCCGCAGATGGCGGTGGTCGCGGATTTCGTGGCCACCCTGCCGCTCGCGATCCCCCTCGGCGCCGAGGCGACCCTCGGCCTGACGCCCGAAGGCAAGGTCGACCTCACGCGGAGCGGCGCCCTGCTCCCGGGCGCGATCGACGACCTGCTGAGGTGCCCGCCGGGGACCTGCCCGGTGGGCGGCAACTGCTACCCGTGCCTCGGCCTCGAGCTCGGCGGCGAGCTGCTCAGGTGCCCGGCCGGGACCTGCCCGGTCGGCGGCAACTGCTACCCATGCCTCGCCGGGCAGGTCAGCCAGGCCCGGTCCTACACGCTGATCGAGTATCTCGACGAGGCGTCGGGCGAGCCGAGGCTCGGCGTGGTGGCCGACATGCCCTGAAGCGCGGCGCGGGCCGGCCCCGGAACCTCGGGGGCGAGGCCGGGTTGTCGATGGATGGCCGGGCCCGGCCGCCGGGCCGGCCGTGACCGCGACGTACAGGAGCCCGGTGCTGGCCGAACGAGGGAGAGAGACCCGTGGAAGAACTCCGGCGCCCTCTCGAGCTCGATCCCGACCAGGCGCTGCGCCGGAACCGCCGGCACGTGGCCGTGGTCGACGTCGGCTCCAACTCGGTCCGGCTGGTGGTCTACGACAGCCTCAGCCGGGCACCGTTTCCGCGCTTCAACGAGAAATCGCTGTGCGGGCTCGGGGCGGCGCTGGACCGGACCGGGCAGCTCAGCGACGAGGCGGTCTCGGCCACGCTCCGGGCGCTTCGCCGGTACGCCGCGATCGCCCGCGCCATGGACGTCGAGCGGATCGACGTGATCGCGACCGAGGCGCTCCGGCGGGCGGAGAACAGCGCCACGTTCCTGGCCGCGCTGCGCGACGAGACGGGGCTCGAGCCGACGGTGCTCAGCGGCGCCGAGGAGGCGCGCTTCGCGGCGCTCGGCGTGATCGCCGGGTTCTACCGGCCGCGCGGCCTGATCGGCGACATGGGCGGTGGCAGCGTCGAGGTCGCCGAGGTCGCCGACGACCGGGTCGGCGAGCGCTCGGTGAGCCTCCCGCTCGGCGCGCTGCCGGTCGCAGCACTCCTCGCCGAGCACGGCCGGGCCGCCAAGAAGCAGGTCGACCAGATCATCGGCGACCGCCTGCCGCCGCCGCTCACCGCGCCGGTGTTCTACGCCATCGGCGGCGGCTGGCGCGCCCTCGCCCGGGTCCACATGGCGGAGGCCGACGCGCCGGTGAAGGTCAGCCACGCCTACGAGATCGACGCCACGGAGGCGCGCGCGTTCGCCAAGAAGGTCGCGCGGATGGCCGAGACCGAGGTCGCGGCGCTGCCCGATGTCCCGAGCCGCCGGATCAAGACCCTCCCGGCGGCCGCGCTGGTCCTCGACCGGGTGCTGCGCAAGCTCAAGCCCGAGCGGGTCGTCTTCTCCGCGCTCGGGCTCCGCGAGGGCTGGCTGTACGACCAGCTGCCGGAGGACGACCGCTACCTCGACCCCCTGGTCGACGGCGCGCAGGCGTTCGGTGTGCCGCGGGCGCGGGTGCCGGATTTCGCGCCAGCGCTGGCCGGTTGGACCGAAGGGCTGTTCCCCGGCGAGAGCCACGCCGAGAAGCGCCTCAGGGTCGCCGCCTGCGCGCTCTCCGACATCGCCTGGATCGACCATCAGGCGGTGCGCGCGAGCCAGAGCTTCCATCGCCTGCTGAGCTTCCCGTTCGTCGGGCTCAATCACGCCGAGCGGGTCTTCCTCGCGACCGCGCTGCACGCGCGCTACGACGGCAATCCCGACGACCCGGCGCTCAGGCCCGCGCTCGACCTCCTGTCCGCGGACCAGCTCCGGCGGGCCAGGATCGTCGGCCGCTCGATGCTGCTCGGCTACCGGTTCTCGGGCAGCGTGCCGGAGATCCTGGCGCTGGCGCGGCTCAGGATCGAGGCCGACGAGGTGCGTCTGGAGGTCGATCGGACGGCGAACGTTCCGGACAGCGACGCGGTCCGGGCGCGCATGAAGCAGCTCGCCAAGGCGATCGGGGTCACGCGCAGCGACGTGGTCGAGGTCGCCCCCCAAGAGGCGGGACCGGACCCGGCAAGCGGCGATCGAAGGACGGATCGATGATCATCGGCACCTAGGCCGGGGTCAGCGAAGCCGCGCTCGCGGTGATGGAGCGGACGAGCGGCACGCGTCTTGCACTGTACCCGCGGGCAAGTTGATGCTGTCCCGATGGGCCTGCCCGGCCGTATGATCGCGCCACGGCCGTCCGGATGCGGCCGGCCTGCGCCGCGGGGCCGTTGCGGGTGCAGGGCGGCGGCGCGCACCGACGGGACAGGGGAGATGGATCGTGGGCGCACAGATCATCCGGGTGGATGTGTTCGACCTCGTCGTGTTCGGCGGCACCGGCGACCTGACCCAGCGGAAGCTGCTGCCCGCGCTCTACTACCGCGACCTCGACGAGCAGTTCCCGCCGGAGAGCCGGATCATCGGCGTGGCGCGCCGCAACGTCGGGCGGGACGCCTTCGTGGCCATGACCGAGGCGTCGCTCCGCCGGCACGTCGGCGAGCGCTATGTCGACGAGGGGTGCCTCGGCAGGTTCCTATCGAGGCTAGATTTCGTCGCCCTCGACGCGACCGCACCGGGCGGTTGGGACGAGCTCGCCACCAAGCTCGCGAGCCCGGACCCGGTCCGGGTGTTCTACCTCGCGACCTCGCCCGACCTGTTCCAGCCGACCTGCGCCCAGCTCGCGGCCCACGGCCTGATCACCGAGCGGACGCGGGTGGTGCTCGAGAAGCCGATCGGCCGCGACCTCGCCTCGGCGCGCACCATCAACGACGGCATCGGCGCGCTCCTCGCCGAGAACCAGATCTTCCGGATCGACCACTATCTCGGCAAGGAGACGGTCCAGAACCTGATGGCGCTCCGCTTCGCCAACTCCCTGTTCGAGCCGCTCTGGAACAGCGCCCACATCGATCACGTCCAGATCACCGTCGCGGAGACCGTGGGCGTCGAAGGCCGGGGCGACTACTACGACCGCTCGGGCGCGCTTCGCGACATGGTCCAGAACCACCTCCTGCAGCTGCTCTGCCTGGTCGCGATGGAGCCGCCGACCCGCTTTGCGCCGGATCAGGTGCGCGACGAGAAGCTCAAGGTGCTGCGGGCGCTCCGGCCGATCACGGGCGACACGGTCGACCGGGTGACGGTGCGCGGCCAGTACCGGGCCGGCGCGATCGACGGCACCCCGGCGCCCGGCTACCTCCAGGAGGTCAGCGACCAGGCGAGCCAGACCGAGACCTTCGTCGTGGCCAAGGCGGAGGTCGAGAGCTGGCGCTGGTCGGGCAGCCCGTTCTATCTCCGCACCGGCAAGCGGATGCCGGTGCGCGCCTCCGAGATCATGATCCAGTTCCGGTCCATCCCGCACTCGATCTTCGAGGCCGGAACCGGCCGGATCGGCGCCAACCGGCTGCTCGTCCGGCTGCAGCCGGACGAGGGGATGAAGCTCTTCCTGATGGCCAAGGATCCGGGCCCGGGCGGCATGCGACTACGCGAGGCCCCGCTCAACCTGTCCTTCGCCGAGACCTTCAAGGTCCGCTACCCCGACGCCTACGAGCGCCTCCTCATGGACGTGATCCGCGGCAACCCCACGCTGTTCATGCGCCGCGACGAGGTCGAGGCGGCGTGGAGCTGGGTCGAGCCGATCCTGGCCGGCTGGCAGGCCAGCGGCGATCCGCCGAAGCCCTACCCGGCCGGGACCTTCGGGCCGTCGGCCGCGGTCGCCCTGATCGAGCGGGAGGGCCGGAACTGGCACGAGGACACCGGCTGACGGCGCGGCAGCGCCGGACGGAGATCGTGACGGCGCGGCAGCGCCGGACGAGAGAATGAGGTGTGGAGCCATGCATCCCCGGATCGTCGAGGTCACCGAGCGGATCCGCGAGCGCAGCGCCGGATCCCGGCACGCGTATCTCAATCGGATCCGCGCGGCCGGCGCCCGCGGACCGCAGCGGACCGCGCTGTCGTGCAGCAACCTGGCGCACGGCTTCGCCGCCTGCGACCTGCACGACAAGGCGGCGCTCAAGGGCGACGCCCGGGTCAACATCGCGATCGTCTCCTCCTACAACGACATGCTGTCCGCCCATCAGCCGTACGAGCGGTTCCCGGGGCTGATCAAGGCGGCGGTCCGCGAGGCGGGCGGCGTCGCGCAGTTCGCGGGCGGCGTGCCCGCGATGTGCGACGGCGTGACCCAGGGCCAGGCCGGCATGGAGCTGTCCCTGTTCTCGCGCGACGTGATCGCGCTCGCCTCGGCGGTCGCGCTGTCGCACGACATGTTCGACGGCGCCCTCTACCTCGGGATCTGCGACAAGATCGTGCCGGGGCTGCTGATCGCGGCGCTGAGCTTCGGCCACCTGCCGTCGGTGTTCGTGCCCGGCGGGCCGATGCCGTCGGGGCTGCCGAACAGCGAGAAGTCGAGGATCCGCCAGCTCTACGCCGAAGGGAAGGTCGGGAGGGACGCGCTGCTCGAGGCTGAGAGCGGGTCCTACCACGCGCCGGGCACCTGCACCTTCTACGGCACCGCGAACTCGAACCAGATGCTGATGGAGATCATGGGCCTGCACCTGCCGGGCGCGTCCTTCGTCAACCCCAACACGCCGCTCCGCGACGCGCTGACCCGCTCGGCGGCGAAGCGGGTGACGGAGATCACCGCGCTCGGCAACGAGTACACGCCGATCGGGGAGATCGTGGACGAGCGCGCGGTCGTCAACGCGGTGGTCGGCCTGCACGCGACCGGCGGCTCCACCAACCACACCATCCATCTGATCGCGATGGCCCGCGCCGCGGGCATCCATCTGGTGTGGGAGGATTTCGCGGCGCTCAGCGAGGTCGTGCCGCTGCTCGCCCGGGTCTATCCGAACGGCCTCGCCGACGTGAACCAGTTCGACGCCGCGGGCGGCCTCCAGTTCCTGATCGGCGAGCTGCTCGACGCCGGGCTGCTGCACGCGGACGTCCGGACCGTCTCCGGCGACGGGCTCGGGCGCTACTGCGAGCAGCCGGTCCTGGACGGCGACGAGGTCGCGTGGCGTCCGGGGCCCCGCACCAGTGGCGATCTGAAGGTGGTGGCGCCGGTGAGCGCGCCGTTCAGCGCCGAAGGCGGCCTCCGGCTGCTCACCGGCAACCTCGGCCGCGCGGTGATCAAGGTGTCGGCGGTGGCGCCCGAGCGCCACGTGGTCGAGGCGCCCGCGCTGGTCTTCGAGGACCAGTCGGAGCTGCAGGAGGCGTTCGCGCGCGGCGAGCTCGACCGGGACTTCGTCGCGGTGGTCCGCTTCCAGGGGCCGCGCGCCAACGGCATGCCCGAGCTGCACAAGCTGACCCCGCCGCTCGGCGTGCTCCAGGACCGGGGCTTCCGGGTCGCGCTGCTCACCGACGGACGGATGTCCGGCGCCTCGGGCAAGGTGCCGGCGGCGATCCATCTGACCCCGGAGGCGAGCGAGGGCGGGCCGATCGCGCGCGTCCGGGACGGCGACCCGATCCGGATCGACGCCGCGCGGGGGCGGGTCGAGGCGCTGGTCGACCCGGCCGCCTGGGCGGCCCGGCCGCTCGCCGAGGCCGATCTCTCGCGCCACGCCGCCGGGGTCGGGCGCGAGCTGTTCCACGGCTTCCGGGCGACCGTCGGCCCCGCCGATCAGGGGGCGACCGTCCTGACCTTCACGCCGGCGGCGTGAACGGCGAACCGGCGGAGGCCTGAAAGAGGAGACAGCATGTCGGACAGACAGGAACAGGTGCTGGCGCTGCTCCGGCGCGCGCCGGTGGTCCCGGTGCTGGTGATCGAGGACGTGGCGAGCGCGCTGCCGCTCGCGCGCGCGCTGGTGGCAGGCGGGTTGCCGCTGCTCGAGATCACGCTCCGCACGCCGGCGGCGATGGACGTGATCCGGGCGCTGGCCGGCGAGGTCGAGGGCGCCGTGGTCGGCGCCGGGACGGTGCTCACGCCCGCCCAGTACCGGGACGTGGAGCGCGCCGGGGCGGGGTTCGTGGTCAGCCCGGGCGCGACCACCCTGCTGCTCGATGCCGCCGATCAGAGCCCGGTGCCACTGCTGCCGGGGGCGGCGACGGTCAGCGAGATGATGGCGCTGCTGGAGCGCGGCTACCGCTGCATGAAGTTCTTCCCGGCGGAGCCGGCCGGCGGCGTCGCCTACCTGAGGTCGATCGCCTCGCCACTCCCCGAGGCCCGCTTCTGCCCGACCGGCGGGATCACCGTCGAGCGCGCCCCGGCCTATCTGGCGCTGCCGAACGTGCTCGCGGTCGGCGGCTCCTGGGTCGCCCCCGCCGATGCCGTGAAGAGCGGCGACTGGGAGCGGATCACCGGCCTCGCCCGGGAGGCGGCCGCGCTGGCCTGAGGACGGGTGATCCCTCCGCCGGGTCAGTCGACCGGGACGCGGTCCGCGGTCGCGAACGGCGGGACGAGGCGCCGGAGCCGCTTGATCACGCTGCCGCGGCCGCAGCGGAGCGCGACCGGCAGCGCCGCCGGATGGCGGGTGAGCGCGCCGACGGCGCGGAGCGGGCGCCGCGCCTTCAGGTGCTCGACGAAGCGCATGTGGGCGAGGGTCGCCTCGAGATCCGCGGACCGCTCCCTGAGCGCCTCGATCAGGGCCCGATCCGACGTCTGCCGGAGCGCCGCCGCATTGGCGGCCTGCAGGCGCTCGACGTCGTCCTGGCGAAGCGCCCGGGAGGTCGAGCCCGGCGTCTGGGTGTAGTCGTAGAGTGGCGCCGGGGTCAGCGCCATGGTGCCGCCCGCCAGGAAGGCGTCCAGGCAGAGCTGGTAGTCCTCGGCGATCCGGAGGTCCTCCCGGTAGCGGATGCCGCCCTCGACGAGGGTCCGCCGGGCCACCATCGGCTTCAGGTAGCCGAGGCGGAAGCCCTTGCCGTTGAACTGGTTGCGCCGGACGAAGGTCTCGGCCGAAACCCAGGACCAGAGCGCGCGGTCGCCGCTCGCCATGGCGGTGCCGATGATCACGCCCGCCGGATCGACCAGGCGGAGGTTGTCCGCCACCATGCTGGCGCCGCTCGCCCGCGCGATCCGGAGCAGGGCCCGGAGCCGCCCCGCCCGGAACGCGTCGTCGGCGTCGAGCACCGCGATCCAGTGGCCGCGCGCCCGCTCGAGCGCGAGGTTGCGCGCCCGCGCCGGCCCGCCGTTCACCGGCGCGCGGATCAGGCGGATCCGGTCGTCCCGCTCGGCGAGCGCGGCCACCAGCGAGGCTGTCCGGTCGCGCGAGCCATCGTCGACCACGAGCACCTCGAGGTCGACCCCGCTCTGCGCCTGCGCCGAGCGGACCGCCCGCTCGACCGTCGCTTCGGCCTGGTGCGCCGCGATCATCACCGAGACCGAGGGGCGGGCCGGGCGGGCCACCGGCTCGCTCACGCGACCGCGCTCGGGGCCGGTGCCGTGCGCGGCTCGGTGATCGGACCCTCCATGGCCTCCTCGTAGAGGCGGTCGAACAGCGCGTTGGCGCGCTCGGCGTCGAAGCGCTGAAGGACGGTCTGGTAGCAGCCGCGGCGGAGCTTGACGAGCGTCTCGAGGTCCCCGAGCAGCGGCTCGAGACGGGCGAGCATCGCGCCCGCCAGCTCGTCGTAGGTGTCGTTCAGGATCGACCCGTAGCCGGGCTCCAGCCGGCGCCCGAGGTGCAGCCATTCGTTGTTCGCATCCGCCGGCAGCGGCAGCACGATCCCGCTCTCGCCGTCGGTCACCATCTCCGGCAGCGCGTTGAGGCTGGTCACGATCGCGGGCGTGCCGACCGAGAAGCCCTCGATCACGCTGAAGCCGAAGGTGTCGCTGAGGGTGGGGAGCAGCGAGAAGTCGGCGTCCTGCAGCAGGCGCATGACCTCGCCGTTCGCGAGCCCCCGATGGAAGCGCACGTTGGGCAGGGCGAGGAGCTCGAGATCCTGCGCGAACAGGCTGGCGTCGGGCGGATCGGTCCAGATGCCGCCGCCGCACTCGAGCTTGGAGACGATCTCGACCTCGATCGGCAGCCCGCGCTCGTGCGCGAGCCGGGCGAGGCGCACCGCCACCACGCCACCCTTACGTGCGAAGTGGTTGCCGACGAAGACGAGCTTCAGGCCCGTCCGGCCCGGGACCGGATCGAGGCGCGGGTCGGCCGCCGCAGCGACGTTCGGATACACGACCCGGAGCTTGCCGAGGAACATCGGCAGCTCGGGGTTGTCGCGGTGCTGGTCGAGGAACATGCCCCTCGCCCACGTCGACTTCGCGATGATCGCCCGGCAGTCGTCGCTCGCGAGCCGGCCGCGCAGCATCCGGTCGATCATGCCGCCTTCGTGGCTGAAGACCCTCGGCAGGTGGGACTCGAAGGTGATCACGAACGGCTTGCGGACCAGCGGGATCCGGTTGACGGCGTGGATCAGGTCGTACCGCCGGCGCTGCGGCGGATGGAGCATGATGCCCTGCAGGCGCGACGACACCTTGTTGAGCGGGACGAACGGGGTGCGGACGATGTGGTGGCGGCCCCCGCGGGGGCAGTTGAACACCCCCGGATAGCGCGTCGGCGCGAGCACGGTGAGCGGTCGTGGCATGGGCGGCGGGCTCCTCGGCGCGTCGGATCCGGTCATTCGGTGACGGCGGCCTGGACCGAGGGCGCCTCGGCCGCGGCGCAGCCGGAACCCTCCGGGGCGTTGCCGGCGCCGGGCTCGTGGCGGACGTAGTCGTAGGTCGCGGTGATCGGCTCGCCCGGATAGCGGAAGCGGCCGAGCCAGCCGTCGACGCCCTGGCCGTTCCAGAGGTGCAGGTAGATCCGGCCAGGCACGCTCGGCAGCGGGCCGGCGGCGGCGGTCACCTCGTGCACCAGCTTGCAGTCGACGTACCACCGGATCGCGTCCGGCTGCCAGTCGAAGCCGTAGGTGTGGAAGCCGTCCGCGGCATCGAAGCCGAGGTCGATCATCTTCTCGTGGCCGCCCTTGCCGTCGACGAAGTAGTTGACCTGGACGTAGCGCGTGTCGCGGCCCAGGAACTCGAAGTCGATCTCGTCCTGCGGATCGGCGAACGGCTCGCCGGTATAGGTGAAGAAGGCGCTGACGGTGCCCTCCGCCGGGGTCACCCGCATCCGGGTCTCGTAGTAGCCGTAGCCATAGTGCTCGCGGGTGCGGTACTCGGCGCAGCTGTAGTTGCGGCCGCGGCTCCGCTGGTCGTCCAGGATCAGGGTCAGCTGGCCGTCGTCGAAGCGGGCATTGTCGCGCCGCCAGCCGCAGCCGTACATCTCGCCGTTGACCCAGCCGTCGGAGACCTCGAAGCCGTCCGCCGGCCCGTCGAGGTCGGTCGCGATCGGCGGCGCCGCCTCGAGCGTGCCGCAGCCGGTGGCGAGCAGCAGGGCGACGAGCGGCGCGGCCCGGGTCGAGGCGGCGCCGGCCGCGGCCAGGGGATCACGGTCGAAGGTGGGCATGAGCTGCCTCCATGTGCGGGACGGGTGGGGGAAGGTCGCCGTGGCCGGAGGCCGGCGACGTGGCGTAGGTGGCGTGGGCAGTGTGGAGCATCGCCTGCCTGCTGGCCGCGATCGCGACGGCCACCAGCAGGACGTGCAGGATCTTGTGCTGGACGAACACCTCGACCTCGACCATGGCGACGGCGAGCAGGATCGCGCCGTAGATCGTCGGCCAGGTGGCGAGCGGATCGACCCGCAGCCGGAGCGCCATGAGCGCCGCCCGGCCGTAGCCGACGACGGTGAGCAGGGCGGCGACGAGGCCGATCGCCCCGAGCTGCACGCCGACCTCGAGCAGGCTGTTGTGGAAGTGGAGGACGTTGCCGAGTTCCTCCAGCACCAGCAGGATCCGCCAGTCGAGCCGGCCGCTCCAGAAGGCGTCGAAGCCGGTGCCGAGCAGCGGTCGCGCCCGGATGTAGTCGAGCGCCGCATCCCAGAGCAGGATCCGGCCGGTGAAGGTGAGGTCGCGGCCGAGCGCGCCCAGCACCTCGACCACCGGGTCGATCCGGAGGAAGACGATCAGGAAGGCGATCAGCGAGAGGGCGGCGCCGAGCAGGATCAGCCCGTAGATCAGGGTCGACCAGCGGCTGCGCAGCACGATCGCGAGCGGCAGGACGGCGACGCTGAGGCCGGCGAGCGCGACGCTGGTCGCGGAGTGCGACATGACCGCGGCGACCAGGGCGAGACCGAGGCCGAGGAGCGCGAGGTGCGGCCGCCAGCCGGCGATCAGGAGCGCGATGCTGGTCCCGAACAGGAGCGCTGCGCGGCTGCCGAGCGTGTTCTTGTGGTGGAACAGGCCGCGCAACGAGCCGTCCTCGCCCATCAGCGCGTAGCTCGTGCCGGCGAGCCCGACGAGGATCGAGCCGCCGACCGCGACCAGCATCACCGCGAAGACGGCGCACGCCAGCTCCCGGAGGTCGAACCGGGTGCCGAGGTGGATGCCGATCAGCGTGGTCATGCCGATCCGGATCGCGCCGTCGAAGGTCGCCATCGGGTCCCTGGACCAGAGGCAGGAGGCCGCCACCACGAGCGGGAAGACCAGGATCCAGCCGTGGCGCCGGGCGATCCAGAGCACGTCCCGCCAGACCGCGAGCGTCAGCCCCGCGAACAGCAGGTAGGCGACCGGCCAGAGCACCCGGGCGAACTGGCTCGAGTCCTGCTTGGTGTAGAGGTCGCCGAAGGCCAGGATGTCGACGAAGCCGAACATGCCGGAGCTGATCATCAGGATGTAGATCAGCGCGCCGGCTTCCAGCGTGCGCCACCAGCCGGCCCCGAGCGCGCGCGCGACCGGCTGCGCCCGCGGGCGGGAATCCTCCCTGTCCCACGGAATCAGCGTCGCCCTGGCTCCGACGACCGGCATCGGGGTCCTTTCCTCGTCCATGTCGCGTCCGCCGGCATCGCCGGCCCGCCCCACACGCGTGAGGCCGCGTCCAGCGCGCCCGGATCGACGCCGGACTATGCCAGAAGCAAGATGCCGAAGTGTTTACGGAAGTCGTACGACAATGCTTCGTTAACTATTTTGCCGCGACGACCGCGCCTCTTCTTCTGGCAGCCGTCGGGCCGAACCCGACCCCGCGGTCACGCGATGATCCGGGCGTGCTGCGGCCGGGGGCCACCGCGCCCTGCCACGACGGGACGGCGGAGGCCACTGCCGGTTTGCCGGCGGCATGACCGGCCCCCACGTTCCATGTTAAGGGGAGCGACGGCACGCCGGGGTGGAGAGCATGAGCGAGCGGATTTCCTTCACTCTCGACGGGCGCGAGGTCGAGGCCGCGCCCGGCGAGACCATCTGGCAGGTGGCCAGGCGCGAGGGCGTCCTGATCCCCCATCTCTGCTGGCTGCCCGAGCCCGGCTACCGGGCCGACGGCAACTGCCGCGCCTGCATGGTGGAGATCGAGGGCGAGCGGGCGCTCGCGGCCTCGTGCATCCGGAAGCCCGCCCAGGGGATGACGGTCGCCACCGCGTCCGAACGGGCGCGGCACGCCCGGCGGATGGTGATGGAGCTCCTGCTCGCCGACCAGCCCGAGCGCGAGAGCGCGCACGATCCCGGCAGCCGGCTCTGGGACTGGGCGGAGCGGATGACCATGGAGGGCAGCCGCTTCCCGCGGCGCGAGACCCCGTCGCCGGACCGCTCGCACCCGGCGATGGCGGTCCACCTCGACGCCTGCATCCACTGCACGCTGTGCGTGCGCGCCTGTCGCGAGGTCCAGGTCAACGACGTCATCGGCATGGCGTTCAGGAACCACGACGCCAAGGTCGTCTTCGACATGGACGACCCGATGGGCGCGTCGACCTGCGTCGCCTGCGGCGAATGCGTCCAGGCCTGCCCGACCGGCGCGCTGATGCCGGCCTCGATCGTCGACGCCGCCGGCCGAGGCCACCCGGAGATCGACCGCGAGGTCAGGAGCGTCTGCCCGTATTGCGGCGTCGGCTGCCAGATCACCTACAAGATCAAGGACGACCGGATCCGCTGGGTCGAGGGGGCGCCTGGGCCGGCCAACGAGAACCGGCTGTGCGTCAAG
>DASUSF010000466.1:0-3531 GCA_036375275.1 Geminicoccaceae bacterium
CCACACCACCGACTGGTTCACGCCGTCGCGGCCGTTCAATGCCGACGACGTGATCTTCAGCTTCGAGCGGCAGTGGAAGCAGGATCACCCGTACCACGGCGTGTCCGGCGGCACCTACGAGTACTTCAACTCGATGGGGCTGCAGGATCTGTTGAAGTCGATCGAGAAAGTGGATGAGCACACAGTGAAGTTCGTGCTCAACCAGCCCGAGGCGCCGTTCATCGCGAACATGGGCATGGATTTCGCCTCCATCCTGTCGGCCGAGTACGCCCGGGAGATGCAGGATGCCGGCACCCCCGAGCAGGTCGATCTCCAGCCGGTCGGCACCGGCCCGTTCCAGCTGGTCGCCTACCAGAAGGACGCGGTGATCCGCTACCAGGCCCATCCCGACTACTGGGAGGGCAAGGCGGCGCTCGACAACGTGATCTTCGCGATCACCCCCGACGCCTCGGTCCGCTGGCAGAAGCTGCAGGCCGGCGAGTGCCACATCATGCCCTACCCGAACCCCGCCGACCTCGACGCCATGATGCAGACCGACGGCATCGAGGTGCTCGAGCAGGAGGGGCTGAACGTCGGCTACCTCGCCTTCAACACCGAGAAGGAGCCGTTCACCGATCCCAACGTCCGGCGCGCGCTGCACATGGCGATCAACCGCGACGCGATCATCGAGGCGGTCTTCCAGGGCGCCGGCACGGTCGCCAAGAACCCGATCCCGCCGACCATCTGGTCGTACAACGAAAACGTCGAGGACTACCCCTACGACCCCGAGAAGGCGAAGCAGCTGCTCGAGGAGGCGGGCGTCACCAACCTCTCGACCGACATCTGGGCGATGCCGGTCCAGCGCCCCTACAACCCGAACGCCCGGCGCATGGCGGAGCTGATCCAGAACGACTGGCGCGAGGTCGGGGTCAACGCCGAGATCGTCAGCTTCGAGTGGGGCGAGTACCTCAAGCGCTCGCTCGAGGGCGAGCACCAGACCGTGCTGCTCGGCTGGACCGGCGACAACGGCGATCCGGACAACTTCCTCTACGTGCTGCTGTCGTGCGACGCGGCGAAGGACGGCGCCAACCGGGCGCGCTGGTGCCACCAGCCCTTCGACGACCTGGTCATCGAGGCCAAGCGGACCGCCGACAAGGCGGAGCGCACCCGGCTCTACGAGGAGGCGCAGGTGGTGTTCAAGGACCAGGCGCCGTGGGTGACGATCGCGCACTCGATCGTCTTCAAGCCGATCCGCGAGGAGGTGGTCGGCTTCAAGATCGACCCGTTCGGCGGCCACTACTTCTACGGCGTCGAGCTCCAGGGCTGAGGAGATCGCCGGGACCCTGTCCCGGCACGGGCGGATCCGGGGGGCGGTGCCCCGGGGAGAGGGGACGAGGGGGCGGTCCTGAACGGCCGCCCCTTCTTCCTGCCGGTCAAGCGGCCGGACTGCCGAGCCGCGAACCGCGGCACGCTCAGGTCGGCGCGCCGAGGCCCATGCCGCGCCGCATCGCCATCGCCTTGAGCGGCGGCAGGCCGTCGATCAGCGAGAGGC
The DNA here is from genome assembly GCA_036375275.1 of Geminicoccaceae bacterium. GTDB lineage: Bacteria > Pseudomonadota > Alphaproteobacteria > Geminicoccales > Geminicoccaceae > DASUSF01. Next base: position 1,532 of record DASUSF010000466.1, read on the forward strand.
CGATGCCGCGGATCAGCCGCGCCGGCGCGAGGTCGTTCGAGAACAGCCGGGCGAGGCCGTCGGTGAGGTTGACGGTGAGCCAGGTGTCGCCCCGCCGCCGCCTGGCGTAGTCGAGCAGCAGGCCGCTGCCGCCGAGGTCGCGGCCCGCCTGCTTCGCCTCGGCGAGCAGGCCGACCAGCGTGCCGACGTCCCGCACCCCGAGGTTGAAGCCCTGGGCGTGGATCGGATGGGTGCCGTGCGCGGCGTCGCCGACCAGGGCGACACGGCGGGCGACCGGACGGGCCGCGACGTGCCCCTCGAGGGGCCAGCTCCGCACCTCCCCCTCCAGCCGCATCGGCCCGAGGACGCCGCCGGTCTCCTCGCCAAGGCGCCCGAGGAGGGCCTCCGGCCGGGCGCCCGCCAGCCAGCGCGCGACGTCGCCGCCCTCGACCCAGGTGATCGAGCACTGCCGGGGCCCGATCGGCAGCAGCGCCAGCGGCCCCGCCGGCCGCAGGAACTCGCGGACCAGGCCGTCGTGCGGCCGCTCGTGATGGACGGCGAAGGTCAGCGCGGTCTGGTCGTAGCGCCAGCGCCCGGCGCGGATCCCGGCGAGGCGGCGGACGCTGGACGCGCGCCCGTCGGCGCCGACCACCAGCGCCGCCGTCCGCTGCCCGCCGGAGGCCAGTTGGACGGCGAGCCCGCGCCCTCCCGGCGAGAGCGCCTCGAGGCGGTCCGGCGCGATCAGCTCGATCCCGGCGCGGTCCCGCACCGCCTGCAGCAGGGCGCCGCGGAGCCGGCCGTTCAGGATGCCATAGGCGAACGGATGGTGGCCGACCTCCCGGGCGTCATAGGACGCCGAGGCGCCGCTCGAGAGATCCCGGACGCGCACGCCCGTGACCGGGGTCGTGAACGGCTGGACCGGCGCCCAGGCGCCGAGGCCGTCGAGCACCTGCTTCGAGCCGTACATCAGCGCGAGCGCGCGGCCGTCGTCGCCGGAAGACGGCCCCGCCTCCGGCGCCATGGCCTCGATCACCGAGACGCGGAGGCCGCACCCGTCGAGGCCGAGAGCGAGCAGCAGTCCCGCATGCCCGCCGCCGACGACGATCACGTCGCTGTCCGGGTCGCTCCCGGCCGGACGGCCCACCAATCCTTCAGCCCGCGCCCCGGCTCAGGCCAGGGGCACGACCTCGTCCGGCAGCGAGCTGAGCTCGAGCAGGGAGCTCTTGAGCTTCTCGAGGGCGCGATGCTCGATCTGCCGGACCCGCTCCTTGCTGATCCCGAGCTGCCGGCCGAGCTCCTCGAGGGTGCGGCCGTCGTCGCGCAGCCGCCGCTCCTTGATGATCGTCTGCTCGCGCGCGGAAAGCCGCTCCAGCGCCTGGGCGAGCCAGATCGACCGCGTGCGGTTGTCGTGCGCGAGGGTCACCGTCTCCTCGGGCGACGGCCGCTCGTCGGCGAGGAAATCCTGCCACTCGTCCTCGCCCGCCTGGCTGATGGTCGCGTTGAGGGACTGATCGACCCCCGAGAGACGCATCTCCATCGCCTGCACGTCGTCGACGCCGACCGACAGCTCGCCGGCGATGAACGCCCGCCCGGCGTCGGTGAGCGGCCGCCCCGAGCCGTCGTCGATCCGCGCCCGCAGCCGCCGGAGGTTGAAGAACAGCGCCTTCTGCGCCGCGGTCGTGCCGGTCCGCACCACCGACCAGTTGCGCAGGATGTAGTCCTGCATGGCCGAGCGGATCCACCACGCGGCGTAGGTCGAGAACCGCACGTCCCGCTCGGGCTCGAACCGCGCCGCCGCCTGCATCAGGCCGACCGCGCCTTCCTGCACCAGATCGCCCATCGGCAGGCCGTAGTTGCGAAACCGGGTCGCCGTGCTGATCACGAGGCGCATGTACGCCAGCACCAGCTCATGCAGGGCCACCTCGTCGCCGAAGTCCCGCCAGCGCCGCGCCAGCTCCTGCTCCCGCTCGCGCGTCAGCAGCGCGGTGCTCATCGATTCCCTGATGAACTCGCGATTTGCC
>DASUSF010000467.1:0-14373 GCA_036375275.1 Geminicoccaceae bacterium
CCTGGAACGCGCAGTAGAAGACGTGGGTCGCGTCGTCCAGATGACGGAGCCGCTCGATGGTCTGCCGGCGGTCCAGGAGATCGACCGTGATGAACTCGGCGGCGGTCTCGAAGTCGGGGCGCCGCCGCGACAGGCCGACGACCCCCCAGCCGCCGGTCGCCTCGAGGTGGTGCAGCAGGTTGCGTCCGATCACTCCGAGCCCGCCGACGATCACCGCCTTCCGATCCGCCATCCCGGGATCCTTCTGCGCCCGCCCCGTCAGCGGTTGTCGCGAAGCCGGACCGGGAAGTCAAAGTCGCTTCCTCGGTGCGCGAGGACCGGAGACCCGCGCCCCACGGTCCGCCGCCGGCCCGCGGGTCGGAACGACGGCCGCCCGCTGCGTCGCGCCACGGGCCGGGCGACCACCGCCCGGCCCGCAGAGGCGGACCTCAGTCGTCGCCGCCGCCGAGCAGACCACCGCCGAGATGGGCCGGCCGCCCACGTCCGACCCGGCGCTTGCCCGCCTGCGGCGGCCAGCGGCCGGCGACCTCGTGCCCCTCGTCGTTCGCGGCCGGCCGGGGCGGGCGCGGGGCCCGCCCGCCGCCCTGCCAGGGCTCGCGGAACGGACGCTGGTCCGGCTTCGCCGCCCGCTCGGACGGCTGACGCTTCGGGCGCGGGGTCAGATGCCCGACGTCCTCGTCGTTGTTGAGGTCGAGCACCGGGACCGCCGCGATGTCCGCGATGTGGCGCCGGCAGGCTTCGACCGCCAGGCGATCGTCCGGGTTCACGTCGAGCAGCACGGTGTCGAAGCGCTCGCGGCCGAGCCGCCACAAACTGTTGGCGAGGCCGCGCACCTCGACCAGCTCGATCGGCGCCATCACCTGCGCGATGGTCCGGACGACCCACGGCAGCTCCCCGCTCCGGTCGCGGATCAGGAGGAGGCGCAGCGGCTGGTCCGGCGAGCGCGGCACGCTCCGGTTGCGGTCGCTGGACAGGCTGAGGTGGCGCAGCGCGGCGGATGACACGGTCGATCTCTCCCAGCGATGGTCGGGGGCTGTGTCCGGTGGGTGGGTGTCACTGCGGGAACTGTATCAGGTCGACGGCCGCGTTCAACCTATAGTTTTGCTCTGCGGCATGATCTTTTGCCTCTGGTTAAGCGCGGCTCGTGCCTGGTCGATCAGCGGCGGCACGCATCGTGGTTAACGTGCCGGGCCTTCTCCGGCATCCTCGCCACCTAAGACGCGCGGACCGGCCGCCCCGGCGCGCGGTCGGGGGACGGAGCGTGCGGGCGTCGAGACGGATCGGGGGACGAGAACGGGCGGCGCCGCGGCGTGCGCCTCCGGCGGATCTGGTCGAGGCTCAGAAGCGTGCCGCGTCCGGAGGCGCGGCGGAAGCGCTCGCCGACCTCGACCGGCTTCTGACCCGCTATCCGGGCGACGCCCGCGTGTGGCACCTCAAGGGGGCGGTGCTGCTCGCTCAGGGAGCCGTCGGCGCGGCGGGCGAAGCTCTGGAGCGCGCCCGTGCGCTCGCGCCGGACGATCCGGCGATCCTGAGCAACCTCGCGATCGCCTGCCATCGCGAGGGCAAGGGGCAGCGCGCGCTCCGGCACCTCGAGGACGCGGTCCGGCATGCCCCCGACGCGGCACCGATCCGCTTCAACCTCGGCCGACTCGCGCTCGAGCTGGGGCGGGCCGCGGAGGCGCGGCGAGCGCTCCAGGCGACGCTCGAGCTCGAGCCCGGGCACCTGAAGGCCCGGCTCGAGCTGGCCCGCCTCGTGCTCGACCAGGACGGGCCGGCGGCCGCGCGAAGCATCCTGGAGCCGGTCCACGCATCGGCGGCCGCCGCTCCCGCCATGGCCAGGGTGGCGCGGGCCGAGGGCCGGCCGGACGAAGCCTGCCGCCACCTCGAGGCGGCGCTCCGGGCCGACCCACGGAACGTACCGCTCCGGCTCGACCTCGGGTTCTGCCTGCAGGAGGCGGGACGGTTCGACGATGCGCTTGATCTCTACCGGCGTCTGCTGACGGAGGAGCAAAGCCTCTATCCTCTGGTCGAACGCCAGCTGACCGGTGCGAGCGCAGGGCGGCTCTGGCTCGACCGGAAGGACCTGGAGCGGGCGCTGGGCCTCGCCTGAGAGTCAGCCGCGCGGCGCCCGCCAGCGCTTCCGGTAGGCACCGGGCCCGGCGGCGACCGCGTCCTTGACCTCGATGAAGCGGGCGGCGGCGGCGCCCGCGAGCGGCTCGAAGACCAGCTCCAGCTGCTCCCGCCGCACCGGAAAGCATTGCGCGACCGGCGTGCCGGCGGGGAGCACGCCCGCGAAGTCGGGAACGCGCCACCGGGCCGGAAAATGGATCAGCCCGTCGCCATACAGGTCGGCATCGACCAGCCCGGTCAACGTCTCGAAGGGCAGGTCCACCCGGTTCACCGGATGGGTGGCGAGCAGCGACCAGCCGGGCTCGAGCTCGATGGTCCAGAAGCCGTTGAACTTCATGAACATCCGGCCGGGTGCGTGCAGCGGCGAACCCGACGCCTGCTCGGGGTGATGGAAGCTGATCGGGGACCGGCTGATGCGCCCGAGCCTGGTGGGCGGAAGGTTCCACTCCCACGAGAAGGTGCCCTTCTCGACCCGGAGGTCGCAGGCGAGCGGCACCAGGAAGCCGGTCTGCATGGCGTCGAGGAACGGCGGACAGTGCTTGACCGTCCGGACGTCTGCATCCAGGAGATCGACCCGCGCGGTGGTGGGCATGGTGCGCAGCCACTCCGGCAGGCCGTCGCGCGCCGGCATCGGTCGCGGCAGGACGCCTTCGAGTTCGGGCGGGCAGCGGAAGGTGATGCGCATGCGCCCTCTCTGCCGGCGCGACCGGGTGGGACGAGACACAGCGATCGTAGTTCGCGAGCCCGCCCGGATGAAGACGGCCGGTACGCCGATCATCTCCGCCCCGGGCCTTCAAGGTGCGCCACATGCTTCAAGGTGCGCTCCATGGATGCGTCAGGGCTGCTCGCGCCGGCGCGAGCGGGAGGTGGGCGACGAGCCGAGCGCCTCGCCGACGGAACGGAAGGCTGTATAGGCTTGCGAATTTCGAGGAGTTACGTGGTAGCGGAGGAGGGACTCGAACCCCCGACCCATGGATTATGATTCCACTGCTCTACCAGCTGAGCTACTCCGCCACGCGGCCTGGAGATAAGCCTCGACCCCGGTCACCGTCAAGGCTTCGACCCCTTCCAGGAGCATCCCGGCGCCTCGAGGGGGCGGGCCGGTGGCAAGGCACAGGAAGCTGGAATCCCGCCGATACGGGCGACGGAGCCGTCCGACGCGCGGGCGAAGACCCGCCCCGGGTCAAGCCGCCTCGCGATGGAAGCCCGGGCGGCGGATGGCTGAGCCGGGCGGGGCCGGTGCGACGGCCGCCGGCTCCTCCCCGACCAGCGGTCGGTGCGCCTTCTCGCGCAGGTCCCGGTATCCCTCTCGGGACATCTCCAGCGGCAGCTGGTCGGCCGCTCCATGCGGCGCCGCCCGAAGCTGCCGGGCCAGCGTGCCCGCGGCCGCGAACACCGACCCGCTGATCGCGAGGGCGGTGCCGAGCAGCGCAAAGGTTGCGGAACCGTCGCCGAGGCCGCCGCCCTGAGCGAGAAAAGCGCAGCCGAAGGCCAGACTTGCGCTTAGGATGACGACGATTCCCAGACTGCGCATTCGACGAGCTCCATTCGTATCCGGTTCGTCTACGCGGCAAAGATTACGTCGCCGTTAGCGGATGATCGGGCCCCGATGCGGGCATCGCCGGACCGGTCCTCCCTGAGCCGAGGCGCAGCGAAGGTCATGGCCGAGCCATCTCCGCACCTCGTCCATCTGTTTCCGACCTTCGGTGTCGGCGATGTCCAGCTGCGCACCGCCCGATTGATCGATGCGCTCGGGACCCGCTGCCGGCACACCATCGTCGCCCTGGACCGCTGCTTCGATGCGCGGGCCCTGATCAGGGCCGACCTGGACGTGGGCGTGATCGGCCCGCCACCGGGTCCTGGCCGCTCCCTGGAGCTGCGTCGCCTGCTGAAGCTGCTCGAGCCCGATCTTCTGCTCGCCTGCGGGCGGAGCGGCGCGTTCGACTGCGCGCCCGGCCTGCTGCGCCGCAGCGCGCCGCTCATCCTGCTGACCGAGGGAACGGGCGACGGCCCGAGCCGGACGCTCGCGGGGCCACTCGTCCGCCGGCTTCTCCGCCCGCAGGCGGTGGTGACCTCGAGCGAGCGGCTCAGGGCCGAGCTGCAGGCTGGCGGCGACGCGACCCGCGTCGAGCTGGTCCCGCACGGCGTGGGGATCGAGCCACGCCCGGCCGGCCGGAGGATCCCGGGTCTCCAGCGGGGCCCGGGCGAGGTCGCGATCGGGGCGTTGATACCGCCTCAGGGACGCCATCTCCTCGGGCAGATGCTGCAGGCCTTCCGGGAAGCGCCGAATCACGAGGTGGCGCACCTGGTCCTGTTCGGCGGCGGTCCCGAGCGCTCCGCCCTCGCGCACGAGGCCGAGCGGCTGGAGGTCGGGGAGCGGGTCCTGTTCCCGGGCTCGATCGACGATCCCGCCGCGGTCTTTCCTGAGCTCGACCTGTTCGCCCTCGCGCCCGGCCGGGAGCCGCACGCCCTCCTGACCCTCGAGGCGATGGCCGCAGGCCTGCCGCTGATCGGGATCGGCGGTCCGGAGCTCCGGGAGCGACTTGCGCCGGCGAACCGCGAGTTCCTGGTCGAGCCGGGGCAGCTGCCGGCACTGACGGCGAGGCTCGACGCGCTGCTTCGGAGCACCCAGCTCCGCCGCCAGCTCGGCCGCGCCAACCGCGACCGGGCGCGCGATTTTCCGCTCGCCGCCATGGTCGGCGCATTCGACGTCCTGATCGACCGCCTGCTCCACCAGCCGGACCCCCGTGCGGTGGTACCGGATGAGGCTGGATGAGCCCGGGGCAGGGCCTGACCGGGATCGCGCGCTGCACGACGTGGCTTGAAGCCGCCTGCAACCTCTGGCTAAGTCGTGCAGCACTCGCCTGCCCATGAACCGGAGCGCCCCATGCCGGCAACCCTCCGCATTCGCGCGACCCGCGGCACGCCGGTAGAGCCGGGCGCCGCCGCCGGTCGATGCGGGACCGGGCGCGCATGAGCAGCGATCCCGCCCGTCTGGACGCCATCGAGCTCCTCCGCCTCTACCGGGCGAAGCAGCTGTCTCCGGTCGAAGCGGTCCAGGCCGCGCTGGACCGGATCAGGCGCTTCGACACCGCCGTGGCAGCATTCAGCTTGGTCGACGAGACGCAGGCGCTGGGCGATGCGCGCGCTTCCGAGGCCCGCTGGCAGCGCGGCGAGCCTCAGGGCGTCCTCGACGGCGTCCCGGCCACGATCAAGGATCTCGTGCTGACCCGGGGCTGGCCGACCCTCCGCGGCAGCCAGGTCATCGATGCCGACGGGCCCTGGGACGAGGATGCGCCGGCGACCGCCCGGCTGCGCGAGGCCGGCGCGGTGCTGCTCGGCAAGACCACGACCCCGGAGTTCGGCTGGAAGGCGGTGACCGACTGCGCGCTGACCGGGGTGACCCGCAATCCCTGGGGATTGGACCGGACGCCCGGGGGCTCGTCCGGAGGCGCCGCCGCAGCCTGCGCGCTCGGCATGGGCGCGCTCCACGTCGGCTCGGACGGCGGCGGCTCGATCCGGATTCCCGCCGGGTTCACCGGCATCTACGGGCTGAAGCCCAGCTTTGGCCGCGTGCCGGCCGCGCCGGCGAGCCCCTTCGGAACGGTCGCGCACCTCGGGCCGATGACCCGGAGCGTCACCGACGCCGCCCTGATGCTGAACGTGCTCGCGCGCCCCGATCCGCGCGACTGGCTCGCCCTGCCCTACGACGCCCGCGACTACACCGCCGGGCTCGAGGACGGCCTCGCCGGGCTCAAGGTCGCGTTCAGTCCGACCCTCGGCTTCGCCGAGGTCGACCCCGAGGTCGCGGCCCTGGTGGAGGCCGCCGCGCGGACCTTCGCCGAGCTCGGCTGCACGGTCGACGTCGTCGATCCGGAGATCGGCAACCCGCGCGAGATCTTCCGTCTCCATTGGTATGCCGGCGCCGCCAACCTGCTCCGGCGGTTCACCGACGAGCAGCGCGGGATGATCGATCCGGGACTCCGGGGGATCGCCGAAGAGGGCCGGAGGATCCCGCTCATCGACTACCTCGCCGCGACCGACGCGCGTGCCGCGCTCGGTCAGCGGATGCGGCTCTTCCACGAGCACTACGACCTGCTGCTCACCCCGACGCTCCCGATCACGGCCTTCACCGCCGGTCAGGAGATGCCGGACGGCCACCCCGGCAGCCGCTGGTTCGACTGGGCGCCGTTCTCCAATCCGTTCAACCTGACCCAGCAGCCGGCCGCCTCGGTGCCGTGCGGCCTGACCTCGGAGGGGCTGCCGGTCGGACTGCAGATCGTCGGGCCCATGCATGCCGACGCCCTGGTCCTGCGCGCCTCCCGCGCGTTCGAGAGGGCCCGGCCCTGGTCGTTGCCGGACACGCCGCGGGATCACCCGAAGCCGAGCTGAGTGCCCGGGCCGCGACGACGGTCGGCAGGTGGAGGAAGCCGATGCCGGAGCTGTACCTGGACGATCTGAAGCCCGGGACGACGATCGAGCTCGGGACGGCCAGCCTGAGCCGCGACGAGATCGTCCAATTCGCCGAGGCGTACGATCCGCAGCCCTTCCACCTCGACGAGGCCGCGGCCAAAGGCAGCATCTATGGCGGCCTGATCGCGAGCGGCTGGCAGACGGTCTGCATCTTCATGCGCCTGTTCGCGGACGGTCTGCTCAACCGGGCCGACGCGATGGGCTCGCCCGGGGTCGACGAGCTGCGCTGGCTGAAGCCGGTGCGCCCTGGCGACGAGCTGACCGCGCGGGTCGAGGTCCTCGAGGTGCGGCCGTCCCGATCCAAGCCCGATCGCGGCGTCGCGCGCCTGCGCTGCTCGGTCGCCGACGGCGACGGCGTCGACGTCCTGACCTTCTCCGCCAACGTGATCTTCGGCCGCCGGCCGGGAGGTGGGTGATGGACGAGGTCCGCGCGCTCTGCTTCGACGTGTTCGGCACGGTGGTCGACTGGCGGACCTGCATCGCCCGCGAGCTGCGCGACGCCCTCGGGCCCAGGTTTGGCGAGCGCGACTGGGCAGCGCTCGCCGACGGCTGGCGGGCCCGCTACCAGCCGGCGATGGAGGAGATCCGGAGCGGCCGCCGGCCGTTCACGAAGCTCGACGTCCTGCACCGCGAGAACCTGGTCGCGATGCTCGGCGAAGCCGGCATGGGCGAGACCGAAGCGGACCTGCTGGGTCACCTGAACCGCGCCTGGCACCGGCTCGACCCGTGGCCGGATTCGGTCAGCGGCATGACCCGGATGAAGCGGCGGTTCGTGCTGGCGAGCCTGTCCAACGGCAACGTCGCGCTGATGGTCAACATGGCGAAGCGCGCGGGCCTGCCGTGGGACGTGATCCTCGGCGCCGAGGTGGCCCGGGCGTACAAGCCCATGCCCGAGGCCTACCTCCGCGCCGCCGACCTGCTCGATCTGCCGCCCGCCGCCTGCATGATGGTCGCCGCGCACAACGACGACCTCGCCGCTGCCCAGGCGGTGGGCTTCCGGACCGCCTTCGTGTCCCGACCCCGCGAGCATGGTCCCGCCCAGACCAGCGACCTCGAGGCCCGGCCCGGCACCGACCTCGCCGCGACCGACATGATCGACCTCGCGGTCAAGCTCGGCTGCTAGAGGAGGATCCGCCGAGGAGTCTCGCGGGTCGCATCGGTTCTGCCGCGTGGAAGCTCGCTAGGCCCGGTCCGAGGTTGCGAGCCCTTGGCCCCGCGGAGCATCATGCCGCCGTCCGCCTCCAATGCGGATCCATCCAGGGAGGCTTCTGATGAGAACCATGATCACGACCGCGGCGCTGGTCGCGGCGCTGGCGCTGCCCGGCGCCAATGCCCGGGCGCAGTCCGCGCTCGAGAGCGGCAACCCGATCGAGGGCGCGATCGACTTCCACGTCCACTCCGCCCCCGACACCGTCGCGCGCAATCTCTCCGACATCGCGGTCGCGGAGCAGGCCAAGCGGCGCGGCATGCGTGGCATCGTCCTCAAGAACCACATGACCATGACCGCCGATCGGGCCGCCCTGGTCGCCGAGATGGTGCCGGGGATCGAGGTGTTCGGCGGCGTGGTCCTGAACAACTCGGTCGGCGGGCTCAATCCGACGGCGGTCGACGTGATGGCCGGGATGGAAGGCGGCCATGGCAAGGTGGTCTGGCTGCCGACCCGGGACGCGCACCACAACATCGCGACCTTCGGCGAGGGCGAAGGCATCCGGGTCGCGGAGAACGGCACGGTCACGGCCGAGATGCAGGCGATTTTGGACAAGGTCCGGGAGCACGACCTCGTGCTCCAGACCGGCCACGTCTCGCCCGAGGAGGTGCTCGCGATCACCAAGCGGGCCAAGGAGATGGGCATCGACAAGGTCGCCGTGACCCACGCCATGGCGAAGGTGCCCGGGCTCTCGATCGACCAGATGAAGCAGGCGGCAGCCGATGGCGCCGTGCTCGAGCTCGTGTACCTGAACCACCTGATGGGGCCGGACGCCCACCTCGACTGGATGCACGAGTGGGACCAGGTCTCGATCGCCGACATGGCGGCCGCGATCAAGGAGGTCGGCGCCGAGCACTTCATCCTCGCCTCCGACCTTGGCCAGACCGGCAACCCGATCCATCCCGACGGCTATCAGATCCTGGTGACCGGCCTCGAGGACGAGGGCATCTCCGAGGCCGACCTCGAAACGATGATGAGCACCAACCCGGCGCGGCTGCTCGGGCTCGACGCCAACAACTGACGGGCGACGGCTGGGTCCGGCGCCGCATCATCGCGATGCGCTCGCGCCGGACCGCGGCTCCTGCTGCAGGCGTGCGTCGCGGCAGGGCAGGATGGCACGGCGGGTCGGCAACGCGAGGAGGCGGGTCATGGCGGACGATGGCGATGCGGTGATAGCGGCCGAGGCTCTGAAGCGGATCGGGGAGATCGTCCGGAGCTTCGGCACCACGCGCCGGCTCGACGATGAGCCGGCGCACCATGCGAAGATGCTGGACCGTCTCGCCGAGCCGGAGCTTGAGCGATGAGCGCGTCCGAGCTGCTCCACCTGTCGCTGTGCGAGGTTGCCGATCGAATAGCGCGGCGTGACGTGAGCTCGGTCGAGCTGACGGAAGCCTGCCTCGGCCGGATCGAGCGCCTCGAGCCCGAGCTCAACGCGTTCATTTCTCTCGACCCGGAGGGCGCGCTCGAGCAGGCCCGCGCCGCCGACCGGCGGCTTGCCGCCACCGGCCCGGCGGGCCGGCTCCACGGCGTGCCGCTCGCGCACAAGGACCTGTTCTACCGGAAGGGCGTGGTCACGACCTGTGGCTCGCGGATCCGGGCGGACTTCGTGCCCGAGGTCACCGCGACGGTCCTCGAGCGGCTGCAAGGCGCCGGCGCCCTGCACCTCGGCGGCCTCAACATGGCCGAGTTCGCACTCGGGCCGACCGGCCACAACGAGCACTTCGGCGACTGCCACAACCCCTGGGACCCCACCCGGATCACCGGCGGCTCGTCGAGCGGGTCGGCCGCGGCCACCGCGGCGCGGACGATCTTCGCCGCCCTCGGCTCCGACACCGGCGGTTCGATCCGGCTGCCCGCGGCGTACTGCGGGCTGGTCGGGATCAAGCCGACCAATGGCCTGGTCTCCCGCGCCGGGGTCATGCCGCTCAGCCAGAGCCTCGACTGCGTCGGCCCGCTTGCCCGGACGGCCCGCGATGCGGCGCGGCTGCTGACGGCGATTGCCGGTGCCGACCCCGAGGATCCGACCTGCAGCACGCGCCCGGGCGTCGATTACGAGGCGATGCTCGACCCGCCGGCGCTCGATCGCCGGATCGGCCTGCTCGTCGACGGGCCCCTGTTCCGCCACATGACGCCGGCCGCGCGCCGCGCATACGAAGTCGCGACGCAGCCCTGGCTCGACCTCGGCATCGAGCTGATCCCGATCCCCTCCCCCGATTTCGCCGCGATCGCCGCGGCGGCGGCCGTGGTGATGCAGGCGGAGACCGCGGCCTTCCACCGGCCCTGGCTTGCGGAGCGTCCGGACGACTACGCGCCCCAGGTGCGGATCCGGCTGGAGACCGGGCTCGACGTGCCGGCGGTCGCCTATCTCGAGGCGATGGCGGTGCGTGGCCGGATGCTCGACGACTTCTGCCGGGAGGTCTTCGAGCGTTGCGACGCCCTCGTCGCGCCCGTGATGCGGAGCCCGGCGCCGACCATCGAGGCGACCGTCGCGCGGACCGCGGACGAGCTTCGCGAGCGGGTGATGCCGATCTCCCACTGCACGCGGCCGATCAACTATCTGGGGCTGCCATCGCTGACCCTGCCCTCGCATCTTGAGGACGGCCTGCCCTTCGCGTTCCAGCTGATCGGCCGGCCGTTCGGCGAGGCCCTGCTGCTCAACCTCGGCCACGCCTACGAGCAGGCGAGCGGCTGGCGTCGGATCGCGCCCGCGCTCGCCTGAGCATCGCGCTTGCGCGAGGTCTTCCTGGTCTTTCTCCGGCTCGGCCTGACCTCGTTCGGCGGCCCGGTCGCGCATCTCGGCTACTTCAGGGAGGAGATCGTCGTCCGGCGACGGTGGCTGGACGAGGAGGCGTACGCCGATCTGGTGGCGCTCTGCCAGTTCCTGCCGGGGCCGGCGAGCAGCCAGGTCGGGCTCGGGATCGGCCTCGCCCGCGCCGGGCTCAAGGGCGCCCTCGCCGCCTGGATCGGCTTCACCCTGCCCTCCGCCCTGCTCCTCCTGCTGTTCGCCTACGGCGTCGAGAGCCTCGGCGACGTGGCGGGCAGCGGCTGGCTGAGGGGCCTCAAGCTGGTCGCGGTCGCGATCGTCGCCAACGCCGTCCACGGCATGGCCCGGACGCTCTGCCCGGACCGGCTGCGCGCGACCTTCGCGGTCGCCGCGACGGTCCTGGTCCTCGCCGTACCGGGCCCGCTCGGGCAGATCGGCGCGATCGCCCTCGGCGGGTTCGCCGGTCGCATCCTCCTCGACGGCGAGCCGTCCGTCCGGGGGCGGGGCGTCCGGATCGACGTGCCGCGCCACCTCGCGAACGCGCTGCTCGTCGTCTTCCTGGTCCTGCTGGCGGGGCTGCCGCTGCTCGCCTGGCTGACCGCCAGCCACGCCGTCGCGATGATCGACAGCTTCTACCGCTCGGGGGCGCTCGTGTTCGGCGGCGGCCACGTGATCCTGCCGCTGCTCGAGGCCGAGGTGGTCGAGCCCGGCTGGGTCGACCGCGCCGACTTCCTCGCCGGCTACGGCGCGGCGCAGGCGATCCCTGGCCCCCTGTTCACCCTCAGCGCCTACCTCGGCGCGATCATGATCCCGGAGCCGGACGGACTCGTCGGGGCGGCGCTCTGTCTGCTCGCGATCTTCCTTCCTTCGGCGCTCCTGGTGATCGGCGTCGTGCCGCGATGGGCGAGCCTCCGCGCGCGCTCCGACGTGCGCTCCATGCTCAAGGGCGTCAACGCGGCGGTGGTCGGGCTGCTGCTCGCCGCGCTCTACGACCCGGTCTGGACCAGCGCCGTCGGGACCCCTGCCGATTTCGCCCTCGCGCTCGCCGCGTTCCTCCTCCTGGTCGGCTGGCGCGTGCCGCCCTGGCTCGTGGTGATCCTGGCCGCCCTCGCCGGCGCCCTGCTGCTCGGCAGCCGCTGAGGCTCACATCAGGTCGCTGGTCAGCGCGTAGTCGAGGTTGGTCCCCGGCGCGAGCGGCCGCTTCGCGCTCGTCAGGTAGTCCAGGCTCTGCATCTCCATCAGGCGGCTCACCGTCCGCTGGAACTCGAACGCGCCCTCGCCCCGGGCGTAGAGCTCGTCCGGCGGCGCCTCCAGGCTCATCGCGAGCTTGACCCGGCACTCGTAGAGGGCGTCGATCAGGGTGATGAAGCGGCGCGCCTCGTTCCGCTTGTCGGGCGTGAGCCGCGGCACGTCGTCGATGATCAGCATGTGGAAGTGGTCGGTGAGGGCGAGGTAGTCGCGCGACCCCAGCGGCCGGGCGCAGAGGTCCTCGAAGCCGAAGCGGGCGATGCCGTCGGCGGCCGCGGGGACGGCGAGGCGGCGAGCGCCGATCTCGAGCTCGAACGGCTCGGGCGGCCGCGTCGCGAGCGCCTCGAACAGGGCATCGAGCGCCTCTCGGGCGGCCGGGCCCCAGGGGTGCTGGAAGAGCTGGGCGCCGCTCAGGCGGCCGCGGCGATAATCGCGCCCGCCGGCGAGCTCGACTACCCGGACCCGCTCCTTGAGGAGCTCGATGAAGGGAAGGAACCGGTCGCGGTTCAGCCCGCCCTCGTACAGCCGGTCGGGCTCGAAGTTGGAGGTCGCGACGACCACCACGCCGGCCCCGAACAGGCCCTCGAACAGCCGGCCGAGGATCATCGCATCCGCGATGTTCTGGACCACGAACTCGTCGAAGCACAGGAGCCGGGCGTCATCCGCCATGGCCTCGGCCAGCGCTTCGACCGGCGCGCCCTCCTTCTGCTGCCGGTAGCGGTTCAGCCGCTCGTGGACCTCCAGCATGAAGGCATGGAAGTGCACCCGGCGCTTCGGGACGTCGGCCACGGCCTCGAAGAACAGGTTCATCAGCATCGACTTGCCGCTGCCGACGGGGCCATGGATGTAGAGCCCGCGGGGCGCCTCGGAGGCGGCGCGGCGCTCCCGCCGCAACCGGCCGAGGAGGCCTCTCGGCGCGCGCTCCGCGGGGTTGTGCCGGCCGAGTGCCAGGGCCAGGTCGTCGAGCTGGGCCGCCGCGTCCGCCTGCGCCGGATCCGGCTCCAGCTGGTCGGCCTCGAGCCGCCGTCTGAGCGCCGCCGTCACCTCTCCCGTCACGCGATCCCTCCGAAGGCGGCCCTCCCGAAGGGCCGGCAGCGAATTACTAGGCGAGCCGGGTCGCCGCCTCCAGAGGCGACGCGCAAGGGCGCCCGGTTGGCGCGCCTGCTCCCGCTGGTGTAGCAACGGGGGCGGCCGCAGAGCCTGCGGCGACCATCACCAGCAGAGCCGAGCCCGGAGGAGAGCCGATGCGCGTGGTGTTCCATTGCCCCTGGGCCAACGCGCGCGGCTGGCTCGAGGTGCTGCGCGCCGCCGGGCCGGAGCTCCACTTCGCCGCCGCCGAGGAGATCGACGAGCCGGGCGAGGTCGAGGCGGCGGTGGTCTGGAACCCGCCGGTCGGGTTCTTCGATCCCTACCCCAACCTCCGGATCGTCTCGGTGCTCGGGGCCGGCGCCGATTACCTGTTCGTCCCGGGCATGCGGTTGCCCGAGGTGCCGATCACCCGCATCGTCGACCCGGTGATGACCGAGCGGATGGCCGGCTGGGTGCTCGCGACCACGCTCCACTTCCACCGCCAGCTCGACCGCTACCTGGTCCAGCAGCGGGAGCGGCGATGGCTGCGGCACGAGCACCCCGACTTCGGCGAGGTGCGGATCGGGATCCTCGGCCAGGGTGCCATGGGGTCCGCGAGCGCACGGCTGCTCGCGGGCGTGGGCTACCGGGTCGCCGGCTGGAGCCGGACACCGAAGGCGCTCCCCGGGATCGAGAGCTTCGCCGGCGACGAGGCGCTCGCCCCCTTCCTGGCACGGACCGACGTCCTGGTGTGCCTCCTGCCGCTCACGCCAGCGACGCGGGGCATCCTTCGCGCATCGACCTTCGGTGCCCTGGCGGAGGGCGCCATCGTGCTCAATGCCGGACGCGGCGCCCACCTGGTCGAGGACGACCTCCTGGACGCGCTCGCCTCGGGCCGGCTTCGGGGCGCGGCGCTCGACGTCTTCGCCGAGGAGCCGCTCCCGGTCGGGCACCCCTTCTGGACGCACCCGCAGATCCTCCTCACGCCGCACGTCGCGAGCCTGACCAACCCGCGGACGGGTGCGGAGCAGGTCGTCGCGGCGATCCGCGCGGTCCGGGACGGGCGCGAGCCCTCGAACCGGATCGATCCGGGGCGGGCCTACTGACGACCCAGCCTCAGAACCGGGGCGCGATCGAGTAGAGGGAGGTGCCGTCCCACGACGCCCGCGGGCCCTGCCGGGCCTGCTTCGACGGGCCCTCGCCGGCTCCGCCGGATGCCGGCTTCGGCTCCCGCAGCAGCGTGATCGAAATCCGGCGGTTGATGCGCTGGTTGACATCCTGCGCCTTGCCTGCAGGGCAGGGTCGGTGGCGGCACTCGCCGATGAACTGGGGCCACGACCCCCTGAAAGAGCGAGGGGTGCGGGAGCCGGGCCGATCAGCCGTCCGGGCCCGCCGTGTCCCGGACGAGCGTCAGGCCGCGGTCGCGGAGCAGCACCGAGACGGCGGTGCCCGAAGGGAACGGGCGGTCGACCTCGTGCAGGAT
>DASUSF010000468.1:0-7995 GCA_036375275.1 Geminicoccaceae bacterium
AGCCGCCGGTTCAGGTCCCCCCGCCCGCGGGAATTTTGCCTCGGGCACGAATTCCCAGGATCGCGTGGACCGTCGTCAGGATGCAGCGCGTCGGTTGACAGAGGGTCAACGAGGTCATCGCGCCCGGCGCGGTCGCTGCGGATCGGGGCACGCGCCCAGGTGCGGCCGCGGGTGGGACAAGGTCGGACGGCGCATCCGCCGGCGCTGCCGCATGCAGACGTGATCCCTTGTCCGCAGGCCGGAGGGCGGCTCCAATTGCGCCGTCCCCGTGTCCCCGACCAGCGCGCGAGCGCCGGAGGCCAACCCCTGGCTGGCCATGAGGCGCGAGGTCTCGCGTCCTTCCGAACTGGGGGCGAGCAGGTCCGCGAGGTCGTGGAACGACCGCGGCGCGGATCCCGGAGCGGCGGCGCTAGATGACCCGCTACATCCTCGGCCGGCTGCTGGCGGCGATCCCGGTCCTGTTGATCGTTTCGCTGATCTCGTTCTCGCTCATGCAGCTCGTGCCGGGCGATCCGGCGATCGTGGTCGCGGGCCTGCAGGCGACGCCCGCCGACGTCGAGCGGGTGCGGGAGCAGCTCGGCCTCAACGAGCCGTTCCACATCCAGCTCCTCACCTGGTACGGCAACCTGCTCCAGGGCGACCTCGGCACCTCCTTCCTGCTCGGCCGCGACGTGCTCGAGGTCACCATCGAGCGCCTGCCGGTCTCGATCTCGATCGCCCTCTACGCGCTCGTGCTGACCCTCGCGGTCGGGATTCTCGCCGGCGTGATCGCGGCGCTCCGGCAGAACACCTGGGTCGACCAGGCGGTCATGACGATCGCCCTGATCGGCGTCAGCCTGCCCAACTTCTGGCTCGGCCTGATGCTGATCGTCCTGTTCGCGGTGCAGCTCGGCTGGCTGCCGACCGGCGGCTACGTCGACTTTCGCGACGACTTCTTCGGCTGGCTGGCGGCGACGACGCTGCCGGCGGTGTCGCTCGCCATGCTCCAGATGGGGCTGCTCGCCCGGATCACCCGCTCGACCATGCTGGAAGTGCTGCGCCAGGACTACATCCGCACCGCCCGCGCCAAAGGCCTGCCGGAATACCGCGTGGTCGGCAAGCACGCGCTCAAGAACGTCATGATCCCGGTCGTGACGGTGATCGGGATCGTGTTCAGCCTGCTGCTGTCCGGCTCGGTGGTGATCGAGACCATCTTCTCCATCCCCGGCATCGGCTCCCTGCTCGGCTCCGCGATCCTCCGCCGCGACTACCCGGTGATCCAGGGCGGGCTCCTGCTGGTGGCGTCGATGCTTCTGCTGCTCAACCTGATCGTCGACGTGCTCTACGCCTGGTTCGATCCGAGGATCCGCTACCACGATGGCGACTGAGGCGGTTCCCGCGACCCAGGGCGCGCTGCCGCCCGACCGCCCGGTCCGGCGGCGCTACTGGATCCGGAGCCCGGTGGTGCGCCGGCTACTCCGGCACCGCATGTTCATGACCGGCGCGGTGTTCGTGGCCACCGTCTCGCTCGCCGCGATCTTCGCCGATCTGCTGACCACCGCCGACCCGATGGAGCTCTCGATCCGCGACCGCTTCGAGCCGCCGGGCGCGGAGTTCATCTTCGGCACCGACAACTTCGGCCGCAGCCAGTGGAGCCGGGTCCTGTACGGCGCGCGGCTGTCGCTCCTGATCGGGCTCGGGGTGGTCCTGCTCAACGCCATCTTCGGCACCCTGGTCGGCGCGCTCGCCGGCTACTTCCGGAGCCTCGACAACATCCTGATGCGGATCGCCGACGCGTTCATGGCCTTCCCGGTGATCCTGCTCGCGATCGGCATCACGGCCGCGCTCGGCCCCGGCTCGATCAACGCCGTCATCGCGCTCGCCGCGGTCTACACGCCACGCACCGCCCGAATCGTCCGGGCGTCCGTGCTCGTGGTCCGCGAGATGGAATACGTTCAGGCGGCGAAGGCCTGCGGCGCCGGGCACTGGCGGATCCTCCGCCGGCACATCCTGCCCAACTGCATGGCGCCGCTGATCGTCCAGCTGACCTTCATCTTCGCCTACTCGATCCTGTCCGAGGCGGTCCTCAGCTTCCTCGGCCTCGGCGCCCAGCCGCCGACGCCCACCTGGGGCAACATCATCGCCGAGGGACGGCAGTACATCCGCGAAGCCACCTGGATCACGGCGATCCCCGGACTCGCGCTCGCGGCGACCCTCCTCGGCCTCAACCTGCTCGGCGACGGGCTCAGGGACGTCCTGGACCCGCGCCTGAAGGTGCAGCAGTGAGCGGCAGAGGAGCGCGCGGCGACGTTCTGCTCGAGGTGCGCGGCCTGACCACCGCGTTCCGGACCGAGGAGGGCACCTTCAACGCGATCGAGAACGTCGACCTCGACCTCAAGGCCGGCGAGGTGCTCGGCATCGTCGGCGAGTCGGGCAGCGGCAAGAGCGTGACCGCGCTCTCGATCCTCCGCCTGATCCCCGACCCGCCCGGACGGATCGTCGCCGGCGAGATCCGCTTCGCCGGCGAGAGCCTGCTCACCGCGTCGGCGCGCCGGATGCGCCAGATCCGGGGCGGCGAGATCTCGATGATCTTCCAGGAGCCGATGAGCTCCCTCAACCCGGTGTTCACGGTCGGCGACCAGATCATCGAGACCATCCGCTACCACGAGCGGATGAGCGCCCGGGCGGCGCGCGATCGGGCGATCGAGCTCCTGGACCGGGTCGGGATCGCGCTCCCGGCGCAGCGCCTCGGCGAGTACCCGCACCAGCTCTCGGGGGGCATGCGGCAGAGGGCGATGATCGCGATCGCCCTCTCCTGCAACCCGCGCCTGCTGCTCGCGGACGAGCCGACCACCGCCCTCGACGTCACCATCCAGGCCCAGATCCTGGAGCTGCTGCGCGAGCTCCAGGAGGAGCTGCACATGACGGTCGTGCTGATCACCCACGACCTCGGGGTGGTCGCGCAGTACGTCGATCGGGTGATGGTGATGTACGCCGGCCGGGTGATCGAGGAGGCGGGGGTCGAGGACCTGTTCGACGCTCCCCGCCACCCGTACACCGAAGGCCTGCTGAAGAGCATCCCCTCGCTCGACGAGGAGAAGATCCGGCTGGAGGCCATCAGGGGCGTCGTGCCGAGCCCGTTCGAGCTGCCGCCCGGCTGCCGCTTCCGGCCCCGCTGCGGCTATGCCCGGGCGGAGTGCGATGAGGGCGACCCGCCGCTGCTCGATGCCGGGCCATCCCGACGCGCCGCCTGCATCCGGCTCACCGGCTACACGCCGGCCGGCGAGCCTCGCGCCTGATGGGATCGACCGCCGGGCCGCTGATCGAGGGGATCGGCCTCATCAAGCACTTCCCGATCCGGGGGCGCGGCCTGTTCGGCCGGAGCACCGGCGCGGTGCGCGCGGTCGACGGCGTGGACCTCAGGATCGACCGGGGCGAGACCCTCGGTCTGGTCGGCGAGTCCGGCTGCGGCAAGACCACGACCGGGCGGATGCTGATCCGGCTGATCGAGCCGACGGCGGGCCGGATCGTGTTCGACGGCCGTCCGATCGAGGGGCTGACGCAGGTCGAGATGCAGCCGGTCCGGCGCGAGATGCAGATCATCTTCCAGGACCCGTTCGGCTCGCTCAATCCGAGGATGAGCGTCGCCGACATCGTCGCCGAGCCGCTCGAGATCCACGGCATCGGCGATGCCCGCTCGCGGATCGAAGCGGTGAGGGAGCTGCTCGAGACGGTCGGCCTCGCGCCCTACCACGCCGAGCGCTTCCCGCACGAGTTCTCGGGCGGCCAGCGGCAGCGGATCGGGATCGCCCGGGCGCTCGCGCTCCGCCCGAAGCTGATCGTCTGCGACGAGCCGGTCTCGGCGCTCGACGTCTCGATCCAGGCGCAGGTGATCAACCTGCTCCAGGACCTGCAGAAGGAGTTCGGCCCGACCTACCTGTTCATCAGCCACGACCTCGGCGTGGTCCGGCACATCTGCGACCGGGTGGCGGTCATGTACCTCGGCAAGATCGTCGAGATCGCGCCCAAGCGTGACCTCTACCGGACGCCGCAGCACCCCTACACCCAGGCGCTGCTGAGCGCGATCCCGGTGCCCAACCCGAAGAGGAGGACCGAGCGGAAGCTGATCCCGGGCGACGTGCCGAGCCCCGCCAATCCGCCCTCGGGCTGCCGCTTCCACACCCGCTGCCCGCACGTCATGGACGTCTGCCGCCAGGTCGAGCCGCGCCTGCTCGAGGGCGCTGCCGGCCACTTCGCCGCCTGCCACCTCGTGCATCCGCCGGACTGACCGGGACCGGCCCTACGCCCCGCCGCCCGGAGCGGCGGCCGTCACCCGCCAGACCCGGTTGCCGACGTCGTCCGCGACCAGCAGCGCCCCATGCCGGTCGACGGCGACGCCGACCGGGCGCCCTCGCGCTTCGCCCTCGGGACCGAGGAAGCCGGTCAGGACGTCGAGCGGCCGGCCGGCCGGCCGGCCACCCTCGAACGGCACGAAGACCACCTGGTAGCCGCTCGGCGGCTCCCGGTTCCAGGACCCGTGCTCGCCGACGAACGCGCCGTAGGCGAAGCGCTCCGGGAGGGCGTTGCCGTCGGTGAAGGCGAGCCCGAGCGGGGCGACGTGGGCACCGAGCGCATAGTCCGGCACGACCGCCTGCTCGACCCGGTCCGGGCGCTGGGGCTCGACCCGCCCGTCCACGTGATCGCCCCAGTAGCTCCAGGGCCAGCCATAGAAGGCGCCGTCCCGGACTTCGGTCAGGTAGTCGGGGACGAGGTCGCTGCCGAGCTCGTCGCGCTCGTTGACCACTGCCCAGAGCGCGCCGGTGACCGGCTCGAAGTCCATGCCGACCGGATTGCGCAGGCCGGAGGCGAACACCCGATGGCGACCGGTCGCAGGCTCGACCTCCCAGATCGCGGCACGGCCGCGCTCGGCGGTGATGCCGTTCTCGGCGACGTTGCTGTTGGAGCCGACCCCGACGTAGAGCAGCGCGCCGTCGGGGCTCGCGACGACGCTCTTGGTCCAGTGGCGGTTGATCGGGCCGGCCGGCAGGTCGGCGACCTTCTCGCCCGACGCCTCGATCCGGGTCTGCCCCTCGCCGTAAGGGAAGCGCACCAGGGCGTCGGTGTTGGCGACGTAGAAGTCGTCCCCGACCAGCGTCATGCCGAAAGGCGAGTGGAGGTCGTCGAGGAAGACGGAGCGGGTCTCGACCTCGCCGTCGCCGTCGGCGTCCCGGAGCAGCGTGATCCGGTCCGCGCTCGGCACCGCGGCGCCCGCCTTCTCCATGAGCAGCCCCATCACCCAGCCCTTGAGCCCCTTCTTGTCCTCGGGTTGCGGCGGGGCGCCGGTCTCGGCGACCAGCACGTCGCCGTTGGGCAGCACGTACAGCCAGCGCGGATGCTCGAGGTCCGCGGCGAAGGCGGCGACGCGGAGACCTTCCGCAGGCTCGGGCGCCGCGCCCTCGGGCCAGCCCGTCGCCGGAGCGATGTCGACGGTCGGGATCAGGGTCTCGGCCGGCGGCGGCAGCACCGGGTCCGGACCGATTCCCGCCGAGACCGGAAGCGTCGCCCGCTCACCGCACGCCGTCAGCGCGACCACCGGGATGAGCAGCGCCAGCGGAGCCGCATGGCCTTCGGTCATCGGGTCTCTCCCGCTTCAGGCCGCACCTAGAGCCGTTTTCGATGAGGTGGAACCACCTTGGACAGCAAATCTATCGCGCTCATCGAAAGCAACGGCTCTATCCCAGTGGGATAGAGCAGCTTTATCCGGACGACGATCGCCGGGAGGCGATCGCGTCTGACCGGATGCTGCTCTAGGGACGCAACGGGGCGCGTGCCGGTCGGTTCCGCCCCGCCCCGGACGAGGCGGCCTCGGCCGACGCCGCCGGATGCCGGCGCTCGGCGCGAGCGTAACGGCACGAGCCGGGCTCTCGACGAGCCAGGCGCTGCGAGATCCTGCGGATGATGGTGCCCAGGGGCGGATTCGAACCACCGACACGCGGATTTTCAGTCCGCTGCTCTACCAACTGAGCTACCTGGGCGAAGGCGCGGCCGTCTTATAGGTCCGCCGCTCTTGGCTGTCCAGCGTGCCGGTCGGGGCCAGCTCCCGTCCGAGGGGCTGCGCGGCCCACCCCCGTCGGGCAGGCGCGCGGCGCTTCGACCGGCCCCTCCAAATGATCTAGACCTGGGCGAGGGGACCGACCAGGCAGTCGACGGCATGCTTCGCATCATGACCTACAACGTGCACCGCTGCCTCGGCACGGACGGGCGGCTGTCGCCCGGGCGGATCGCGGAAGTCATCGCCCTCCTCGAGCCCGACGTCGTGGCGCTGCAGGAGCTCGACGTCGGCCGGATCCGGACCGGCGGGGTCGATCAGGCGCACGAGATCGCGTTGCAGCTCGGCATGTCGTTCCACTTCAACCCCGCGCTCCGGGTCATGGAGGAGCTCTATGGCGACGCCATCCTGACCGCGCTGCCGTGCTCCCTCGTCCGCGCCGGGCCTCTTCCGGGTCTGCCCGGCATCCGGGAGCTGGAGCCGCGCGGCGCCCTCTGGGCCGCGATCGACGTCGGCGGCGTGACGCTCCAGGTGATCAACACGCACCTCGGCCTCGTCGCCCGCGAGCGCCAGGCGCAGGTCGAGGCGCTCCTCGGGCCCGACTGGCTCGGGCATCCCGGCTGCCGCGATCCGATGATCCTGATCGGCGATTTCAACGCCCTCCCGCGCTCGCGCGCCTACCAGCGTCTCGCCCGGCACCTCACGGACGCCCAGATTGTCCGGCCGAACCCCCGGCCGCGGCCGACCTTCCCGGCCCGCCTGCCGGTGTTCCGGATCGACCACGCCTTCCTCGGCAGCGGCGTCGAGGTCATCGAGACCGCCGTGCCGCGCACCCCGTTGAGCCGCGTCGCCTCCGATCATCTGCCCCTGGTCTTGGATCTCCGGATCGTGCCGCCGTCGACGCGACCGGACGCGCCTGCGTCCGGCCCCGGCGCGGCATGATCGCCGTGCTTCCCGATCCGGCACATGCAGGCCGACCGCGTGGTTTCGGTTCGGCATGGAGCGTCCTCGTGGGCAGCGATGAGACGACCGCGTCCCAGGCCGGCCGATCGTCGCAGGTCCACATGCTCGGTGTTACACCGGAACCGGCGGCCATGCCACGCCACGAGGCCGGGGGCGCGGGCCGCGCGTCGAGGCGCGCCGGCCGGGCCCGCCCGGGCTGCCGGGCAGATGCTCCGGGCTGCTCCCGCCTGTCGTCAGTCCTGACCGGCGTTGGCCAGCAGGTCGTAGGTCTCGCGCAGCTCGGGGTGCCGCTCCAGGAAAGCTTCCGTGACCTGGGCGACCGCCGCTTCGGCCTCTTCCCGGTCCTCGTCCGAAAGCGGCGTGATGGTCCCACCCTGCTCCTTCCAGGTCGCGCGGTTCGCCTCGTCCTGCTCGAGCTGCCACTGGAACATCTCGTCCTCGAGATCGACGCCCGTCTGCTTCACCGCCTCCTGCAGGTCGGGCGGCAGGCTGTCCAGCCAGGCCTTGCTCACCGACGCGATCGAGTTGAGATACCAGAGCCGGGTGTCCAGGATGTACGGCGCCGTGTCGTGCGTCTTCAGCGCGACGAACACGTCGATCACGGTGCTGAGGCCGTCGATCGCTCCCTGCTGCAGGGCGGCGGACACCTCGTTCAGCGGCATCGGGACGGCGGCCGCGCCGAGCGCCTCGACGGCGCCGGTCTCGGTCTCCGAGGCCAGGACCCGGATCCGTTTGCCGGCGAGATCGTCGAGGTCCTCGACCAGCTCGCGGGTGTTGATGGTCTGCGGCCCGTAGACCAGCAGCGCGAAGCCGACGATGCCCTTGCCGGCGGCGAGGTTCAGCAGGTGCTCGCGCACCTTCGGATCGTCCAAGGTGTCTCGCGCATCCTGCATGGTGTCGAAGAGGGCAGGGACCGCCGGGATCTGGAACCGCGGGTCGACGCCGACGTAGAGCTCGGCCGGCGTGATGCTCGCCTCGATGGTGCCGAGCTGCAGGCCCTCGAG
>DASUSF010000469.1:0-3289 GCA_036375275.1 Geminicoccaceae bacterium
CCAGTCCGCCCCGGCCTTCTCGATGTGGGCCTTCTCGAACCACGACCCGAAGCCGTTCGCGCCGCAGCAGGTGTGGGCGTCCTCGTTCGTCATCGGCTTCATCCTGTTCGTGTTCACCGCGATGCAGGGAATCGGCGGCCACTTCCTCGGCGCCGGTTTACCGTTCGCTGCGGCGCACCCGGACCGCATCAGCCCGGACGCTGCGACCAAGATCCAGGCCAACTTCCTCGAGACCCGTTACCGCGACACCATCGAGGCGGCCGGGATCGGCGACACCGAGATGCGGGAGCTGGCGGCGGTCGCGCTCCAGCAGCTCACCGACGCTGCGAACCCGCCGACCATCTCCGACGTCGCCAACGCCGGCAACGAGACCGCGGCGACGCTGATGAGCCAGTCGGCGGAGATCGGCGATCAGCCGGCGCTGATCGACCTCATGGACACCGAGGGCAAGGGCGACATGCTGGTCGCCCAGCTGATCAACCTGATGGCCGACGCGGCGCCCTGGCTCGTCGGCCTGCTCTCGGTCTGCGCCCTCGCCGCCATGCAGTCGACCGGCGCGGCCTACATGTCGACCGCGGGCGGAATGATCACCCGCGATCTGATCAAGCACTTCCTCATGCCCAATGCCGACCACCGGGCTCAGAAGCTGCTGGGCCGGACCTTCGTCGGCGTGATCGTGCTGCTCGCGCTCCTGGTCGCGACCACGGCGACCGATGCGCTGGTCCTGCTCGGCGGCCTCGCGGTCGCCTACGGGTTCCAGATGTGGCCCGCCCTGATCGCGGTCTGCTTCTGGCCCTTCCTTACCCGGCAGGGCGTGGTCCTCGGCCTGTTCGTCGGCCTGGTCGCGGTCACGCTGACCGACATGCCCTCGAGCGTCGGCATCGAGGCCTGGGGCCGCTGGCCCTGGACCATCCACTCCGCCGGCTGGGGCATCATCTTCAACCTCGCCGTCGCGATCGGCGTGTCCGCCGTCACCCGGGACGACATGGACCGGAAGATGGAGTTCCACAACTTCCTGGCCCAGCACGCGGCCCTGCCGCCGGAGAAGCAGCGCATGGTCCCGGTCGCCTGGATCGTGACGCTGGCCTGGTTCTTCTTCGGCATCGGCCCGGGCGCGGTGATCGGCAACTGGATCTTCGGCTCGCCGAACGATCCCTCGACCTGGATCTTCGGCATGCCGTCGATCTGGGCCTGGCAGATCCTGTTCTGGGTGCTCGGCTGCGCGATGATGTGGTACCTCGCGTACTACATGCAGATGTCCACCGTCCCCGACACCGAGATCGAGTCGCTCGCCGAAGACATCTCCGAGATGGAGCAGCTCAAGCGCGAGCGCGGGATCTAGCCGCCGCCTGCAAGACGTCGGCTGCTCACGGACCGGGAGGGGCTTCGGCCCCTCCCTTCTTTTTGCCAGCGCCTGCGGCGGGCGCTCGCGCCTTCGGTCAGGTCGATCAGAGGGCGGGGACGATCCGGTAGACGGTGCCGTTCAGGTCGACCACGTGGAGTTCGCCCTGGGCGTCCTCGCCGAACGAGGCGAGACGGGCCCCGATCCGAAGCAGGACCTCGCTGCCGCCCGGGCGCCAGCCGAAGATCTCGCCGGTGCAGAAGTCGCCGTAGAGGTAGGTCCCCTTGAGCTCCGGGATGCTCTCGCCGCGGTACACGTAGCCGCCGGTGATCGCGCAGCGCCCGTTCGCGTGCCCGTACTCGATCGGCGGATCGACCAGGCTCTGCGCCTCGTCCTCGCAGCCGGTGCTCGGTCGGAAGCAGCGGCTGCCCTCCTTGACCCGCCAGCCGTAATTGCCGCCGGCCGCGACGATCTGGGCCTCCTCGCGCCGGCCCTCGCCGACGTCGGCGACCCGGAGCCGGCCGAGGCTGCGGTCGAACGAGAACCGCCACGGATTGCGGAAGCCGATGGCGAAGACCTCGGGCGCGCCGCCGCCGTCCGCGAACGGGTTACCGGGCGGAATGGCGTAGGGGTCGCCGCGGTCGACGTCGATCCGGAGGATCTTTCCGAGAAGCTCGTCCGGGTCCTGGGCGCGGTTGCCGGGGTCGCCGGCGCCGCCGCCGTCGCCAGAGGCGATGTAGAGCAACCCGTCCGGGCCGAAGGCCAGCATGCCGCCGTTATGGTTCGCGAAGGGCTGGTTGAAGGTGAGCAGCACCTTCTCGGTCGCCGGCATCCGCTGCCGGTCGACCCGCGCGCGGAAGCGCGAGATCACGGTGTCGCCGTCCTCGCGGCGGGTGTAGTTGACGTAGAAGTACCGGTTCCGCGGGTAGTCGGGGTGGAAGGCGAGGCCGAGCAGGCCCTGCTCGCCGCAGCACCGCACCCGATCCGTGATGTCGAGGAACGGCTCCGGCTCGAGCACGCCGTCGTCGACGATCCGGATCCGTCCCACGCCCTCGACCACGAACAGCCGGCCGCGTCCGTCGCCGGCGTGGGTCACGAAGACCGGCCGCTCCAGGCCGCTCACCACCGGCTCGACGTCGATCGCGGGCGGCGGTGCCTGGGCTCCGGCCGATCCGGCGGCGAGCAGGAGGGCGAGGAGGACGGGCTGGTGGATCATGTCCGGCTCCGCGACTCTGGTCGACCATGGCGAAACGCATCAGGTCGCCCCACGTCACCACAGACAAGGATCCCGGCTGTTCCGGGACGCGAGGGCGCGCCGGCCTCAGCCCTCCATCACGCCGGTGGCGGTGAAGCCGCCGTCGACCGAGAGAACGTGGCCGGTGGTGAAGGTGCAGTCGTCGGAGCAGAGGAAGGCCGCGGCGGCGCCCATCTCGTCGGTCTCGCCGAAGCGCTTCAGGGACATCTGGTTCTCGAACGCGGCGCCGGGGGTCGCGGTGGTGGTCCGCTCGGTGCGGGTCGGCCCAGGTGCCAGCGTGTTGACCAGGATGCCGTGATCGGCGAGCTCGATCGCCATCGACTGCGTGAGGTTGATGATGCCAGCCTTGGTCGCGCCGTAGGCGGCGCGGCCCCGTCCGCCCCGGATGCCCGAGTTGGACGAGACGTTGACGATCCGGCCGAAGCCCTGCCGGGCCATCTGCCGGGCCTCCGCCTGGGCGCAGATGAAGACGCCGGTGAGGTTGAGCCGGACCAGCTCGTCCCAGAACTCGAGCGTCATCTCGAGGAACGGCATCCGGCTGGTGCGCCCGGCGTTGTTGACCGCAGCGTCGAGCCGGCCGAAGCGGCTCACGGCCGCCTCGACCGCGGCCGCCGCCTGCTCCGGGACCCGGACGTCGAGCCGGTGCGCGTGCGCCGTGCCGCCCGTGTCCCTGATCTCGCCGGCGACCCGTT
>DASUSF010000470.1:0-2323 GCA_036375275.1 Geminicoccaceae bacterium
GTCGACCTGTTCGCGGGCGCGCTCCTCCCGGGGCTGCTGCTGGTCGCGCTCTACATGATCTGGCAGATCGTGCTCGCGTTCATCCGGCCCGAGAGCTGTCCCGCGCTGGTCGAGGCGGGCGCCAGCCGGGAGGGGCTCTGGACTCAGGTCGTCACCGCGCTGCTCCCGCCGGCCTTCCTGATCCTCGCCGTGCTCGGCTCGATCCTCGCCGGCATCGCGACGCCGACCGAATCCGCCGCGGTCGGCGCGGTCGGGGCGATGCTCCTCGCCGGGCTCCGGCGCCAGCTCGGCCTCGGGGTGCTCCAGGACGTGATGCGGACCACGACCCAGGTCAGCTCGATGGTGTTCGTGATCCTGCTCGGTGCCTCGGTCTTCTCGCTGGTGTTCCGCGGCCTCGGCGGCGAGCACGTGGTCGAGGCTGCGCTGACCGCGCTCCCGGGCGGCGCGTTCGGCGCCATGCTCGCGGTCATGGCGCTGATGTTCGTGCTCGGCTTCTTCCTCGACTTCATCGAGATCGTGTTCGTCGTCGTGCCGATCGTCGGGCCGATCCTGCTGCAGATGGAGCTCGACCCGGTCTGGCTCGGGGTGATGATGGCGGTCAACCTGCAGACCAGCTTCCTCACCCCGCCGTTCGGCTTCGCGCTGTTCTATCTGCGCGGCGTGGCCCCGCCGTCGATCACGACCATGGACATCTACCGCGGCATCGTGCCGTTCGTGATCATCCAGCTGCTCGGGCTCTGCATCATCGCCCTCTTCCCCGAGCTCGTCACCTGGCTGCCGGGCGTGATCTTCGGCTGAGCCGGTCCTCCCGGATCGGGGTCGGGCCGGCCTGGTAGGCGCGGTGGGACTCGAACCCACAACCCACGGATTAAAAGTCCGTTGCTCTGCCAATTGAGCTACGCGCCCGGGCGTCGCCATGATCCCGATCGCCCGGGGCAGGTCAAGCGCGCTCAGGCGAAGGGGTCGCCCCGTGCGGCGTCCGCCACGAAGGACGCGCGGAAGTCGGCGAAGCGGTCGGCCGCGATCGCCGAACGCAGGTCCGCCATCAACGCCTGGTAGGTGGCGAGGTTGTGCCAGGTGAGCAGCATCGCCCCCAGGATCTCGCCCGCCTTGACCAGGTGGTGCAGGTACGCCCGGCCGTGGCGGCGGCAGGCGGGGCAGGCGCAGGCGGGATCGAGCGGACGCGGGTCCTCGGCATGGCGCGCGTTCCTGAGGTTGAGGGGCCCTGCGCGGGTCCAGGCCTGCCCGGTCCGCCCGCTCCGGGTCGGCATGACGCAGTCGAACATGTCGATCCCGCGGGCCACCGCCTCGACCAGATCGAGCGGCGTCCCCACCCCCATCAGGTAGCGCGGCCGGTCGGTCGGGAGCAGCGGCGCGGTCCACTCCAGGACCCGGAGCATGTCCGCCTTGGGCTCGCCGACCGCGAGGCCGCCG
This sequence comes from Geminicoccaceae bacterium, assembly GCA_036375275.1. Lineage (GTDB taxonomy): Bacteria > Pseudomonadota > Alphaproteobacteria > Geminicoccales > Geminicoccaceae > DASUSF01. The sequence goes on from DASUSF010000470.1 coordinate 1,435, forward strand.
ATGGCGTAGCCGTCGAACCCGATCCCGACCAGCGTCCGCGCGGATTCCCGGCGCAGCTCCTCGCTGACCGAGCCCTGGACGATGCCGAACAGGCCGTAGCCCGGCCGCTCGTGGAATGCGTCCCGGCAGCGCGCCGCCCACCGCATCGAGCGGCGCATCGAGCGCGCCGCCTCCGCCGCGTCGACCGGATAGGGCGTGCACTCGTCGAGCACCATGGTGAGGGTCGCGTCCAGGAGCTCCTGGATCCCGACCGCCCGCTCGGGGCTGAGGTGATGGCGCGAGCCGTCGAGGTGGGAGGCGAACGTCACGCCGTCCTCGTCCAGGGTCCGCCGCGCCGCCAGCGACATCACCTGGAAGCCGCCGGAATCGGTCAGGATCGGCCCGGGCCAGTCCATGAACCGGTGCAGCCCGCCCTGGCGCGCAATCCGCTCCGCTCCCGGCCGGAGCATCAGGTGGTAGGTGTTGCCGAGCACGATCTCGGTGCCGGTCGCGCGGACCGCGTCCGCGGTCATCGCCTTCACGGTCGCGGCCGTGCCGACCGCCATGAAGGCCGGGGTCTCGACTGTCCCGTGGGCGGTCCGGAGCCGGCCGCGCCGGGCCACGCCGTCGCTCGCCAGCAGCTCGAAGCCCAGCTCCCCGCTCAGGGATTCCGCTGTGCTCGAGGCGGTCGACGGCGTACCACGAGTCGGACAGCCGGCGGGTGTCCACGAGGACGACCGCGCCGAGCGCACCGGCGAACAACTGATCCCACAGATACCAGAACCGCTCCTGGCCCGGGCCGATCCTGACCGATTCCGGCGGCTTCCAGGTGATGTCGCTGGCGGCGCGGCGGACCCTGGACGAGGACGGCGTGACGTTCGCCTCCCACCTCGACGGCTCGCGCCATCAC
>DASUSF010000471.1:0-4395 GCA_036375275.1 Geminicoccaceae bacterium
CCCTCGGCACTGGCGAGGCGCTCCTGGCGGATCTCGTTCAACCGGATCACCAGGTCGAACGACTTGTCGAGCAGGGTCGTCTCGCGCGCGCTCCCGGGCTCGAAGTCGAGGTAACGATCCTGGAGCTGCCTCAGGGCTGCCGTCGCGGCGGCGCTTTCTCCTTCCCGCCTCGCCGCCATCGCGGGCCACTCCTCGTCGATCACGGCCCCGAGGTAGGCGCGCAGGCCGTCCAGGGCGGGCTGCCGGGCACCCTCCGGCAGCTCGGCTCCGAGCTGAATCAACGCTTCGAGGACGCCGCTCTCCTCGCGGACGTGCTCCTCCGCGTCCTCGTACTCCTCCCACACCGTGATCACGACGAAGCCGAGCAGCACCGCGTAGATGACGCCGAGGGTCGCGTACTTGAAGCCTGCGACCTCGTTGTTCAGCACCAGGCGTTCCAGGCTCACCCGCCGCCGGATGAACACCGGCGCGAGCGCGGCGCCGCCGGTGAGGATGAGCAGCACGAACACCACGACCCAGGTCGGCAGGCCGAAGAAGCCGAAGAACAGGTCCATCCAGTGTCTCTCCGCTTGCTGCGCACCCGGCGTCCGGTCGCGTGGCGCGACCCGAAGTAGCCCGTGCCCCACGCCGGTATCGCCTTTTCCGCGAGGAAGCTCGTCTCTAGAGTGGGCCGACGCGTGGCCTGGACCGGCGCCGGCAGGCTCGCCGGGCCGCGACGACGACGGGGGCGGCGAGCAGAGCCGGGAGGCGGTCAGGCATGGGTTATCAACCGATCGAGAACTACGGCATCATCGGGGATCTGCGGACGACGGCCCTGGTCGGGCTGGATGGCTCGATCGACTTCATGTGCTTTCCCCACTTCGACTCGCCGACGCTCTTCGCAGCAATGCTCGACGACGGCAAGGGCGGACGCTTCAAGATCGCGCCCAAGGACACCGGCGGGGTCCGCCACAAGCAGCTCTACCTGCCGGAGACCAACGTCCTCCTGACCCGCTTCCTGTCGGAGGACGGCATCGGCGAGGTGATCGACTTCATGCCGGTCGAGCCGGTCCACCACCACACCCACCTCGTCGTCCGCCGGGTGAAGGCGGTGCGCGGGCGGATCACCTTCCGCATGCTGTGCGCCCCGCGCTTCGACTATGCGCGCGCCCGGCACGGTGCCGAGCTCCGGGAGGGCTCCGTCGTCTTCACCCCCGACGGCGACGGCTCCGTGCGCGCGGTGCGGCTGTGGAGCAGCCAGCCGGTCGAGGTGCAGGACGGCGATGCGACCGCCGAATTCTCCCTCGGCGCAGGCGAAGAGGCGAGCTTCGTGCTCGAGATCATGCCGGCACCGGGCGACGAGAGTCCGGCCGGCGTCTCGAGCTACGTCGATCGCGCATTCCAGGAGACGGTCGCCTTCTGGCGCGGCTGGGCGCGGCGCTCGTCCTACCAGGGGCGCTGGCGCGAGATGGTCACGCGCTCCGCGCTGACGCTCAAGCTCCTGACCTCCTGCCGCACCGGCGCCATCGCCGCCGCCGCGACGTTTGCCCTGCCCGAAACCGTGGGCGGCGAGCGCAACTGGGACTATCGCTTCACCTGGATCCGCGATGCGTCCCTCACCGCCGCGACGCTCGCCCGGCTCGGCTTCAAGGACGAGATAAGCGCCTACATGGGCTGGATCCGCGAGCGCTACGAGGAGGCCGAAGCCGACGGCAAGCTCCAGATCATGTACGGCATCGACGGCCGCCACGAGCTGGTCGAGGAGACGCTGCCGCACCTCGAGGGCTACATGAAGTCGGCGCCGGTGCGGATCTACAACGGCGCCTACAAGCAGCTTCAGATCGACATCTACGGCGAGCTGATGCTCGCGGTCGACGCCTACGACCAGACCTGCCAGCAGGTGTCGCACGACTTCTGGGACGACCTGATCCACTCGATCAACTGGGTCTGCGCCAACTGGGAGCGGCGGGACGAGGGCGTCTGGGAGGTGCGTGGCGGGGCGCAGGAATTCCTCTACTCGCGCCTGATGAGCTGGACCGCGGTCGACCGGGCGCTCAGGGTCGCGGAGCGGCACTCGCTGCCGGCGCCGGTGGCGCACTGGCGCGAGACCCGGGACGCCATCTATCGCGACATCTTCGGCGCCTTCTGGGATCCCGGGCAGAAGGTCTTCGTCCAGTACAAGGGCAGCAGGACGCTCGATGCCGCCTGCCTGCTGATGCCGCTGGTCGGCTTCATCGCCCCGCAGGACCCGCGCTGGCTCTCGACCCTGGAGGCGATCAGCGAGCAGCTCACCGACGACAGCCTGGTCTACCGCTACCGGGTCGGCGAGGCGGCGACCGACGGCCTCGTCGGTGCCGAGGGGACGTTCAACATGTGCTCGTTCTGGTACATCCAATGCCTCGCGCTCGCCGGCGACCTCGATCGGGCGCAGCTCTTCTTCGAGAAGATCCATGGCTTCGCGAACCACCTCGGCCTCTACGCCGAGGAGATGGGCCTGCGCGGCGAGCAGCTCGGCAACGTCCCGCAGGCGTTCACGCACCTCGGCCTGATCAACGCCGCGATCGCGCTCGACGCGGCGCTGGCCGACCGGGCGTGAGCGCACGGCTGGCAGCGCGAGCAGTGGGAGACCCATGACCGTGAACCCCTTGGCGGCGTCCGCTCCGGCGTCGCTCCTCGAGCGCGCGGCGGTCGATCTCGACGACCCGGCGCTGGCGCCGCTCTTCCGGGACCTGCAGGGCAACATCCTGAAGAGCCACGGCCGCGACAACTCGGTCCACGTCTTCGTCCGGCTGGTCGGCACGCCCGGGCGCTGCCGGGCCTGGCTCCGCGGGTTCGCGTCTGAGGTCACCTCGGCCGTGGCGCAGGCGGCGCAGACCCGCGACCATGCCGAGAACGCGACCGCCCACCCGTTCGCCAACCTCATGCTGAGCGCATCGGGCTACCGCGCGCTCGGCGTGCCGCCCGACGCCCAGCCGCCGGACCCGGTGTTCCGCGCCGGCATGAAGGACCTGGGCGCGCGCCATCCCGGGGCGCGCGAGCCCACCGCCAACCCTCTGTGCGATCGCCTCGAGGATTGGGAGCCGCCCTTTCGCGCCCGGATCGACGCGCTCCTCATCCTCGCCTACGGCGGCGTCGACGTCGGCGCCGACGAGGCGCGCGCCGTCCTCGATCGGCGCGTCGAGGTGCTGCGCGCCAGCCTCGACGGCGTCGGCGACATCATCCACGTCGAGCACGGCCATGTGCTGCGCGACGCCGCCGGCCGGCCGATCGAGCATTTCGGCTTTGCCGACGGCATCAGCAACCCGCTCCTGCTCGCGGCCGATCTCGAGCAGGCGCGGCGCGACGACGAGGGGTGCGAACGCCATGATCTGAGCGCGCCGCTGTCGCTGGTTCTGGTCCCTGACCCGGGCGCGCGCCAGCCGCAGGCCTGCGGCAGCTACTTCGTCTACCGGAAGCTGCAGCAGAACATCCGCGGCTTCCACCGGCGCATCGACGAGCTGGCGGAGGCGCTGACCGCGGCCGCCGGCGAGCCGGTCGAGCGCGAGCTCGCCGGCGCCTGGGTCGTCGGCCGGTTCAGGGACGGCACGCCGGTCGTCGATCACCCGAGCCCCGATGCCGGCCGGCCGACGAGCAACTTCAACTACGACGACGATCCCGCCGGCACGCGCTGCCCGTTCCATGCCCATACCAGGAAGACCAACCCGCGCGGCGACCTCGTCCGCGCCTTCGGCGCGTCGCCGGAGTCGGAGCGCGCGGGCCGGATCGTGCGGCGCGCCATCAGCTACGGTCCGCCCGACCTGGAACCCGAGGAGGAATGGACCGACGCCGGGCTGCTCTTCCTGTGCGCCGTCGCCGACATCGCCGGGCAGTTCATCACCCAGCAGTCCGGATGGTGCAACAGCACCGGGTTCCTCCGCGAGGGGACCGGCCTCGACCCCGTGGTCGGCTGCACCTCGTCCGACTGCCCGCCGTGCGCTCAGAGCTGGCCCGTGCGCTGGGGGCAGGCGGAGGACGCACCGAGGCTCACCTTCGACTTCTCGGGCTTCGTGCGCTGCCGCGGCGGCGAGTACTTCTTCGCCCCGAGCCTCGACTTCCTCCGCGGGCTCTAGACCGTATGTTCGCGGCCCTGAGCTGAAGGGACCCGTCTCCGGTATGCCGGATCGAGGGTTGCGCCGGATCGGCCGGCGCCGAGCCTCAGACAGAGGAGACGGGCCGCATGGAGCTTACCACGTTCGTCGTGACCTTGCCCCCCGGAGTGCCCTCGGTTTGAGCTATGAGTCCGTCGCTGGAGGAGACGGACAATGCGCAAGAGCAGGTTCGGCGAGGAACAGATCATCGGCATCCTGAAGGAGCACCAGGCGGGGCTGGCGGTGGCCGAGATCTGCCGCCGGCACGGGATCAGCGATGGCACGTTCT
>DASUSF010000472.1:0-5659 GCA_036375275.1 Geminicoccaceae bacterium
CTACATCCCGGTGATCGAGAGCTGCAACACGATGGAGAACGAGGAGATGATCCCGGGCGAGAGCTACAAGCCCCGGGAGTTCTTCACCGGCGGCGGGCCGCGCCAGCACGAGCCGATCTCGGGATCGCTGACCGCGATCGACGCCAAGACCGGCGAGATCAAGGGCAAGTACAAGACCAAATACCCGCTGCTCGGCGGGGTCCTGACGACGGCCGGCGATCTCGTCTTCACCGGCCGCCCGGCGGGCGAGTTCGTGGCGCTGGACGCCGTGACCCTGGAAGAGCTCTGGAAGTTCGACACCAACGCCGGGATCAACGCGCCGCCGATCACCTACTCGGTCGACGGCAAGCAATACGTGGCACTCCTGGTCGGGCTCGGCGGCGCTTGGCCGAAGTGGTTCGTCGACGGCACCGAGGGACTGGAGAAGGTCGAGCCGGGCTCGATGCTCTACGTCTTCTCGCTGTAGCTGCAGCCATCCAGGCAGCATGGAGAGGGGCGGGCCGCCATCGGCCCGCCCCTCCTTTCGTGCGCCCTGGGCGATCCGTGCGGCCGTCGGGACGCGCGTTCTCCGTGCCGCCTACTGCTGCGGCTGACCGATCCGGGTGACCATGTTCTGGTCGCCCTGTTCCTCGTAGAACAGGGTCACCTTGTCGCCGACCGCCGGCAGGACGGCCGTGCCCGCCTGCTCGGCGATGTTGAACTCCTTGCCGTCGATCGTGATCACGTGTTCCTGATCGTCGACGTCGGTGACGGTGCCGGTGACCTGCATCTCGTTCCCGCTGCCCTCCTGCTGGGTCTGCTGGCTCTGCTGGGCCAGGGCGCCATGCAGCGAGAACGCGCCGACGGCGAGCAGGGCGGCGGTCAGGAGCAGCTTTCGCATCACCCGATCTCCCTTCGATCATCGTTGCGGCGGCGCCGGCCTCGGCGCCTCACGCCCGCTCAAACGGATCTCGGGCCGCCGGGTTCCTTCGGTGCCGGGGGTGCCTGGACCCGCCACTACATCGAGTCGCACTGCTTCGCCGCGTCGCCCCAGAAGGCGATGCAGTCCTCGCGGGTGGGCTCGCCCCTCCCCTGGATCGCCGCCTGGACATAGTCGACCACCGCCTCGATCTCCGCGTCGCGGAGAAAGATCGCGGCCTTCGGCGGGAGGTCGCCGCCGAGGTCGGACCGGGTCATGTCGTAGCAGCCGCGGTCCGTGCCGCGCCACGCCGTCCGGTCGTGATACGGCATCCGGGTCGCCGGGCGCCCACACCGGACGGCCTCGATCAGGCCCTGACGGTCGAGCCCGGTCTCGCGCAGCGACAGGGCCGCGCCGCCGTAGCCGCCGCCGCCGCCGTGCCACTTGTGGCAGCCGACGCAGTTGGCCTTGTCGTAGACCCGCTTGCCGGTCTCGATGTCGCCGCCCTGGGCGCGGACCTCCGCCGCCAGGACGAGCGCGCCGAGGCCGCAGGCGGAGACCAGCACCACACCGCGCGCCGCGGCGCTCCGACGCATGAAAGCCATCCTCGGGACCTCCTGTTCGCGTTATCGTTGGAAGCGATTGTAGGGAGAGCGTCGTGCGGTTGTGAAGCGACCGCCACGCCGCGCGTCCGATGGTCAGGGGGAGCGACGCCATGGGCAGGAAGCTGCAAGCGATCATCCGACGGGCGGGAGGGATCCTCGGGATCGCCCTCGCCGCGGCCGCGGTCCCGACGGCGGCAGGCGGCGCCGAGGATCCCGAGGCCGGCGATCTTCGCGACATCCGGGTCGGCACCGAGGTGGAGGCCTTGCCGAGCGAGGGCTACACGAGCTTCCGCTGTGGCGCGGGCGGCGGCGATCCGGGCCGGGAGATCGCCGGCTGGGCGGCGTTCCAGACGTGCCCGCCCAACCCGGACGGGCTGCACGAGGTCGCCTTCGGCTACGACGAGGACGCCAACCCGTGGGCGGCGGTGAGCGACCGCTTCGAGGGCACGACCGTCGCCGGCCATCCGGTCGTGCCGACGCTCCTGATCGACGACGCCGGCGTCGTCCGGGGGCTCCGGATCGTGACCGACCCCGGCGACCGCATGTACCTGAAGAAGAAGGCGTACCTCCTCTACGTCCGGGTCATGGGGCGCTATGGCCGGGACGGCTGGAGCTGCGAGGAGCGGGAGCCGGAAGCCGGCTACCGCCCGGTCGGGGGGATGTACATCGACCGGCGCTGCGAGAAGCGCTGGAAGGACCGCGACCTGATCCTCGAGACCCAGCTGTTCCGCGCGCCCGGCGAGGAGGGACGGGCGTTCACCGGCGCGACCCAGCTCGAGATCATGCAGGCGCCGTCCGGCTGAGCAGCGAGGAAGCCGGGACGGGCCCGGCGCACCCGATCATCCGCCGGTGGTCCTCCCACGTTGCCCGAGCCGCCCGTCTCCCTATGCTCGCTCACCGGCGGTCGCGGACGAAGCCCGGCGGCGCCGGGCACCACGGGGCCGGACACCAGGAGGGAGAGCGGGATGCCGATCGACTCGAGCTACGTCCTGATGGTCAGCATGGACGTGGCGGCCGACAAGGAGGACCTGTTCAACGAGGTCTACGACCAGGAGCACATTCCGAACCTGCTCAAGGTGCCGGGCGTGCTGAGCGCGACCCGCGCCAGGAGCGAGCCGTTCAGGATGAGCATCGGCGGCGACACGAAGGAGGTCGAGGCGGCGAGCCCCCGCTATGTCGCGATCTACGAGATCGAGCGGCCGGAGGTGCTGGCCGGCGCGGCCTGGGCCGAAGCGGTCGAGGCGGGCCGCTGGCCGACGGAGGTGCGCCCGCACACCACCAACCGCCGGCAGGCGCTGTTCAGGAAGCGCTGAGCGGCGGCCGCGGCCCCTGCCCGCGCCCGTCGATCGGCCGGGCTCAGCGCACGAACCCCGTGAGGCGGGCGATCACCCTGCCGAAGCGGGTCTCGGCCTCGGCCCGGACCGGCCAGTAGCGGCCGGGCACGATCTCGCGGCTGAGCAGGACCGTGGCCGGCGCGCGATCGGCGTCGCGCGCGCTCTGCCAGCGCCGGGACGCGCCCGCGGCGACCTCGCCGTCGACGCTGCAGGCGAGTGCCTGGGCGATCGAGACCGCCTCGAACTCGAGGGCGACCGGGTGCTCGCGCTCGGCGCAGACCAGCTCGACGCGGACCGCGCGCTTGCCGTCGAAGCTCACCTCCTCGAAGCGGGCGCCAGGCGCTGCCGCCCGGGTCGCGCGGAGCGCGAGGGCCAGCGGGTCGGGCGCCGCCTGCAGGGCGGGAGGGACCGGGTCCCGCTGCTCGTCCTCCGGCACCTTCACCTCGATCCGGATCGCGTCGCCGTCCGGTCCGAACTCCACCGTCCAGGTGCTGCGGCCGGCCCGGCGCCGGCTCTCGCCCCTATACCGCGTCGGCACCGGCCCCGGATCGCCGATCACCCCTTCGCTCGCGCCGAGCGCGGTGAACGGGAACAGCCAGGCGAGGAAGCTGGTCGTGCGGGCGCCATAGGCGAGGCGGTAGGTGGCCTCGTCCGCGCGCAGGCGGGTCTCGAAGCGGCCGATCTCGAGCCCGCCCCAGAGCAGCTCGTAGGTGGCCTCGAGCCGCTCCGCCGCCGTGGCGCCGGTCGGCCCGAGCAGCGCGAGGAGGCAGCAGATCAGGGCGACGGCCGGCACGAGCGGTCTCCGTTCACGGCCGTCCTCAGGTGAGCCGCGCGGCGGGCGGGTCAAGCGGGCGGATCAGAAAGCGGAGGCCGTCCCGCTCGGCGTAGTCGACGACCTGGGTCCGGGTCGCGGGCTCGCCGGTCCTGATCTGCCGCTCGAGCTCGTGCTGGGTGTGGGCATCGGTCAGGAAGGCGAACGCGGCGCCGGCCGGAGAGAGCGGGAAGCGGGTCAGCGCGTGCCAGGTGCCGCGCCAGAGCATGATCCCGCGGTCGCCGGGCACCAGGAACGCGCGCACGTCGCCGGGCGCCGGCACCTCGTCCGGACCGCTCGCCGGGGCGACCACCATCACCGACTCCGCTCCGCCGAGGGCGATGAAGCTCTGGGTCACGTCGAAGTGGCGCTCGAGCTTCGCGAAGGCGAGCGGCCGGTGGTCGTAGTGGATCACGAGCAGGTCGGCCCGACCCGCGACGTCGAAGGCGAGGCGCCACGACCGGAGCCCCTCCGCCTCGTAGACCGGCGGCGCCCCGCCCTCGCCGATCACCTGACCGAACGGCGCGAAGGCCGCCGGCGAGAGCGGCTGAACGGTGATCTCGACGGTGCGCATCCTCGTCCTTCCCAGCGGGTGTTCTCGGTGTGCGGCCAGCCGAGCATCCGCACCGATCGCGCGGCGGGTCAAGCGCAGCGCGGCGGCTCCGCCGCCCGGAGATCCCCGACCGGCCGCCGGTGGTCCTGATCGAGCAGAACGCGCGCCGTCCGCAGGTCGGCGAGCAGCCCGGCGCGCGCTTCCGCCCGCTGCGCCGGCTCGCGCAGCCGGAGCAGGTAGGACGGGTGCCAGGTCACGATCAGGGCCGCCGGGCCGTACGGCAGAGGGCGGCCGCGGAGATCGGCCATGCGCACCGCGTGACGCAGCAGCGCCTGCGCCGCGGTCGCGCCGAGCGCCACGACCACCTCCGGGCGGACCAGGGCCAGCTCGTGCTCCAGCCACCAGCGGCAGTGCTCGATATGGCCGCCGTCCGGGCGCTGGTGCATCCGGCGCTTGCCGCGCGGCTGGAAACGGAAGTGCTTGACGGCGTTGGTGAGGTAGGTGCGCTCGCGCACGATCCCGCTCTCGGCCATCAGCTCGTCGAGCAGCCGCCCGGCGGGCCCGACGAACGGCCGCCCGCGGAGATCCTCCTCGTCGCCCGGCTGCTCGCCGATCAGCATCAGGCGGGCCTGCGGCGGGCCTTCTCCCGGCACAGCCTGGGTGGCGACGCGGTGCAGCGCGCAGCGCTCGCAGGCCGCCAGCTCCGCCCGGAGCCTGTCCGCCGGGTGCTCGCCGCCGGTCGGGGCGCACGGGCGCGCCAGAGGCACCCACTTCGCGGCCTTGTGCGGGGCCGGCGAGGGCGCGGCCTCGATCATGTCCCCCGTGCGCTGCCGGGCGGCGCGCACGAGCGGCCTGATTGCGCGCGCTTCCGGCAGGTTGTGCCAGTAGCGGACCGGCATCTCGGCGCGCATCGCCTGCACCTTGAGCCGGGCCGGATTGAAGATGTGGCCATAGTAGGTGCGCCACAGGTCATCGAGGGCGTCGTCGGTCGGGGCGCTCTCGCGGCGGGCGCCGGCAGCGAAGCTCAGCGCCGCGCCATCCCAGTGCACGGAGCGCTCCGGCGTCAGGATCGACCAGCGCATGCCCGCGAAGCGCGCCTGAAAAAACGGGGCCACGGCGTCGACGACGTGATGCTCCGGCTCGAACCATGCGACGAACTGCTCCGGCGCCACGCCCGCGACCTGCCTGAACCGCACGAACGCCTTCATCTTGTGGCCGTCGCGCCGCACCGACTGCGCCATCCGGACGACGCGGCGCACCTCGGGGTCGGTGCAGATCTCGAGCAGCGCGCGCTCGCCGTGCGCGATCCGCCACAAGAGCCGGTAAAGCAGACCGAAGCGCTCGCCTGAGCGGTGGCAGATCACCTGCCGCGCGAGATCGACGAAGCCCGGTGGCACGCGGACCGTCGCGCCGTCCGCGCCGTGCAACGTCCCGCTGACCTGCAGATCGGGCGCGCTC
>DASUSF010000473.1:0-6626 GCA_036375275.1 Geminicoccaceae bacterium
GACCTTCGGACCCGTGGTCGGCGCGTTCGTCGTGTTCACGCTCAGGAACTATCTCGCCGGCTTCGGCGGCTGGGTCACGGTGATCATCGGCGTGATCTTCGTCGCCTGCGTGCTCCTGTTCCGGCGCGGCATCGTCGGCGAGGTCATGCGCCTGACGAACGGCCGCTCTGCTTAGAGCAATTTCCGATGAGACCGAACCGCATCGCGCCGCGACGCCCTTCCGCTCATCGGAAGAAAATTGCTCTACTCCAATGGATCACAGCGGATTCACCCGATCGGAACCGGTGGCAAGGCGATTCCGTCATATCGGGATCCGCTCTAGAAGCGCAGGCGCACGCGCGGCCGCCTCCGCAGGACGTCAACTGCTAGTCCAGTCCGCAGCCTCGGCAGGAGGCGGCGCTTCGGTGTCCGAGCCGTCGAGCCGGGGCGTGGCCGGTACCTGGCAGCCGACCGGGCAGCAGCGCCCCGGCTGGCGGTCCCGCGAGGGCTCGCCACCGACGTCGAGCACCCCCCGGTCCAGCAGGCGCGCGACCAGGTCGCGGCGCTCCTGGATCGGGTAGTAGCGCCAGATTTCGCGGCGCATCGCCTCCGGCGAGCCGCCGCCGTGCAGCGTGATCATCGAGTACCAGCCGGCGGTGCCCGAGGCGGTCAGGTCCTCCATCAGGCGGGCGACCTCCATCCGGTGCTCGTGGCCGACGTCCGGGCGCGCGGCGAGCATCGCCATCAGGTCGCCGCGGGTCGCGGGATTGTGGTCCTCGTCGGGGCCCGGCAGCGCGACCACGAGGCCGCCCGAGACGTCGTGCGCCAGGCGGTGCATGTCGTAGATCTGGCTCGCCATCATCAACTTCCCGATGTTGGCGAACACGCCGTCGGGCTGGAACGCGCCGGACGGGTCCCTGAAGCCGTAGACCGAGGCCGCGACGCCGCAGGCGTAGAAGCCCTCGGTGATCCTGATCAGCTCGACCAGATCGTTCCGGAGATGCGGCGCCGCCGCCGGATCCAGGCCGTTGGCCTCGATCATCAATACCCCGGCGCCGATCAGGAGATCGCCGAAGCCGGCGCGGGCGGCGATGCAGGACCGCCGGTGATGGGTCGCGTACGTGCTGGTCAGGAACTGCGCCTGCCGCCACTCGCCGGCCATGAACACGCGGTCCCACGGCACGAATACGTCGTCGAAGATGCAGACCGCGGTCGACTGGCCGTAGCGGCCGCTGAACTTCGCCGCGCGCTCGCCGGGCCGCCCGGCCGGCCGCGAGACGATCGTCAGCCCCTCGGCGTCGACCGGCAGCGCGCAGCAGACGGCGAAGGCCGCGTCCGCCTCGGTCATGTTGCGGCACGGCATGACCAGGAGCTCGTGCATGTACGGGGCGCTGGTGACGATCGCCTTGGCGCCGCGGATCACGATCCCGTCGGCGCGGCGCTCCTCGATGTGGACGTAGGAGTCCGGGTTGGCCTGCTGGTGCGGCCGGAGCGAGCGGTCGCCCTTACCGTCGGTCATGGCGATGCCGTGGGTCAGGTCCTCGTCCTGCGACCACTCCAGATAGGCGGACAGGCGCTGGTGGTACCCGGTGCCGGCCTCGGCATCCATCCGGAAGGTGGCCTGGTGCAGCGCGCAGAGCGCGTCGCCCGAGAGGTAGCGCTGGGCGCAGCCGAGCTCCCGGCAGAGCAGCCGGATCGCCTCCGCCTTCTCGATCAGGTCCTGGGGGCTGCGGTCGACGTGGAGCATGCGGTTGACCGTCCGCCCGCCGGGGGCGGTCGCGCGCAGGAGCTTCGCGTAGCGCTGCTCGAGCGCCATGTCGTAGGCTTTGGCGATCGCCGCCACCCCCGGCGCGAGCCGGGGCTCGTCCACGACGCTTTCGACCTGCTCGCCGCCGACGAAGACCCGGGGCCGGAGGCGGCGGAGCGACTCGCGGTACCCCTCACCCGACCTCAGCATCAGCCTCCTCCCGCGATCCAGCCGACGGCGTCCCGCAACAGAGCAGGCCCGGCGGCGGATGAGAAGCCCCGGCCGGACCCGGCGAAGGGCGGCAGCCCGGCGGCTCCGGCATGGATCACGCCCCGGCTGCGTGATAGCGTGAGTTCAACAGTCGCCGGCCGAGAACGCGCGGCGGGCGACGGCGCCAGACGGAGGCCAGCGCGTGCTGCGGTTCATCGCCGGGCGGCTCGCGGTCCTGATCCCGACCTTCATCGGGGTCACCCTGATCGCGTTCCTGCTGATCCGCCTGGTCCCGGGCGATCCGATCGAACTCCTGGTCGGGGAGCGCGGCATCGACCCCGAACGCCACGCCATGCTCATGGAGCAGTTCGGCTACGACCGGCCGCTCGTGATCCAGTACCTGAGCTTCCTCGGCCAGCTCCTCCAGGGCGACCTCGGCCGGTCGATCGTGACCCGGAGGCCGGTGCTCGAGGAGTTCATGAACCTGTTCCCGGCGACGGTCGAGCTGTCGCTGTTCGCGCTGTTCCTCGCGACCGTGATCGGCCTGCCGGCCGGCATCCTCGCCGGGGTCAACCGCGGCTCGACCTTCGACCACACGCTGATGGGCATCTCGCTCACCGGCTACTCGATGCCGATCTTCTGGTGGGCGCTGCTCCTGATCATCCTGTTCTCGGGCGTCCTGCAGTGGACCCCGGTCTCGGGCCGGATCGACGTCCTCTACTTCTTCCCGGCGGTGACCGGCTTCATGCTGATCGACAGCCTGCTCTCCGGCCAGGACGGCGCCTTCACGTCCGCGGTCCGCCACCTGATCCTGCCGGCGATCGTGCTCGGCACGATCCCGTTGGCGGTGATCGCGCGCCAGACCCGTTCGGCGATGCTCGAAGTGCTGAACGAGGACTACGTCCGCACCGCCCGCGCCAAGGGCCTGCCGCCCTCGCGCGTGATCGGGCTGCACGCGCTCCGCAACGCCCTGATCCCCGTGATCACGGTGATCGGGCTCCAGGTCGGGCTGCTGTTCTCGGGCGCGATCCTGACCGAGACCATCTTCTCCTGGCCCGGGATCGGCAAGTGGCTGATCGATTCGATCGCGCGCCGCGATTACCCGAGCGTCCAGGGCGGCGTGATCCTGATCGCGACCATGGTGATGATCGTGAACCTCCTGGTCGACGTCATGTACGGCCTGATCAACCCCCGCATCCGGAAGGCCTGACGCATGGCCCGCGCCGAGCTCCGTGCCGACGCCGTGACCCTCGAGGCGAAGGCGCCGCCCGGGCCGCTGGCCGAGTTCTGGGCCTACTTCAGCGAGAACAGGGGGGCGGTCGGCGGGCTGGTCGTGATCTGCATCATCGTGCTGGCCTCGATCCTCGCCGACGTGATCGCGCCGCACGCGCCGTTCGCCCAGTACCGGGACCACCTGCTGCAGCCGCCGTTCTGGCAGGCGGGCGGGACCCTCGAGTTCCCGCTCGGCACCGACGCGGTCGGCCGCGACATCTTCTCCCGGATCATCCACGGCTCGCGCTTTTCGCTGATCATCGGCCTGATCGTGGTCACCCTCTCGCTCTCGATCGGGGTCGGCCTCGGCCTCGTCGCCGGATTCTTCCGCGGCTGGACCGAGACCATGATCATGCGGCTGATGGACGTCATCCTCGCGATGCCGAGCCTGCTGCTCGCGATCGTGATCGTCGCGATCCTGGGGCCCGGACTCGAGAACGCCATGATCGCGGTCGCGATCGTCTACCTGCCGCACTACACGCGGCTCACCCGCGGCTCGGTGATCAACGAGCGCTCGAAGGACTACGTGGTGGCGAGCCGGGTCGCGGGGGCGGGCACGCTCCGGCTGATGTTCGCGACCATCCTCCCGAACTGCATGGCGCCCCTGATCGTCCAGGCGACGCTCGGATTCTCGAACGCCATCCTCGATGCCGCGGCCCTCGGCTTCCTCGGCCTCGGCGCCCAGCCGCCGACCCCGGAATGGGGCACCATGCTCGCCGATGCGCGGGAGTTCGTGCTGCGCGCCTGGTGGGTCGTGACCTTTCCCGGCCTCGCGATCCTGATCACGGTGCTCGCCTTCAACCTGATGGGCGACGGGCTCCGCGACGCCCTCGACCCCAAGATGAAGCGGAGCTGAGCTCGTGGCTCTCCTCGAGATCCGGGACCTGACCGTCGCCTTCCCGACGCTGCACGGGATGTTCAAGGCGGTCGACGGTGTGAGCCTCGACGTCGACCAGGGCGAGATCGTCGCGATCGTCGGCGAGAGCGGGTCGGGCAAGAGCGTCTCGATGCTCGGCGTCATGGGGCTCCTGCCCTGGACCGCGCGGGTCACCGCCGAGCGCATGACCTTCGCCGGCAAGGACCTCCGGAACCTGTCGCGCACCGAGCGCCGGACCATCCGGGGCAAGGACATGGCGATGATCTTCCAGGAGCCGACGACGTCCCTGAACCCGTGCTTCACGGTCGGCTTCCAGATCACCGAGGCGATCCGGGTCCACGAGGGCATCGGCGCCAGGGAAGCGCGGCGGCGCGCGGTCGAGCTCCTCGACAAGGTCGGGATCCCGGCGCCGGAGCAACGCCTCAAGGCCTTCCCGCACCAGATGTCGGGCGGCATGAATCAGCGGGTGATGATCGCGATCGCGATCTCCTGCAACCCGCGCCTCCTGATCGCCGACGAGCCGACCACCGCGCTCGACGTGACCATCCAGGCGCAGATCCTCGACCTCCTGCTCGAGCTCCAGCGGGAGCG
The DNA here is from genome assembly GCA_036375275.1 of Geminicoccaceae bacterium. GTDB lineage: Bacteria > Pseudomonadota > Alphaproteobacteria > Geminicoccales > Geminicoccaceae > DASUSF01. Next base: position 4,677 of record DASUSF010000473.1, read on the forward strand.
CGGCATGGCGCTGATCCTGATCACCCACGACATGGGCGTGGTCGCCGAGACCGCGGAACGGGTGGTGGTCCAGTACGCGGGCCAGCAGGCCGAGATGCAGGACGTGCGCGGCCTGTTCGACGACCCGATGCACCCCTACACCGAAGCCCTGCTCGCGGCGCTGCCGGAGCGGGCCACCGAGCGCCGGCTGCCGACCATCAAGGGCGTCGTCCCGGGCGCCGGGGACCGGCCGCCGGGGTGCCTGTTCCACCCGCGCTGCCGCAACGCGACCGACCACTGCGTCAAGGTCGAGCCGCCCTTCGACCGCGGGCCGCGCGGGCTGGTGCGCTGCCACTACCCGCTGACCGACGGCGTGCCGGCGGATCATCCGCGCACGCAGGAGTCGGCGGCATGATCGGCTCAAGTAGCCCGAAGGGCGGTAGCCCGGCCGGGAACCCGGGCTCGAGTAGCGTGGAGCGCGGTAGCCCGGCCCAGAACCGGAGTGCGCCGGTGCTCGAGGCCAGGGACCTCGAGCGGCACTACGCGGTCAGGCGCGGCGCGTTCCGGGGCAGCGCCACCCTCCAGGCGCTGCGCGGCATCTCGTTCGAGCTGCACGAGGCCCGCACCCTTGCGGTGGTGGGCGAGAGCGGCTGCGGCAAGAGCACGCTCGCCCGCCTCCTGACCCTGATCGAGGAGCCGACCGCCGGCACGCTCATGATCGAGGGCGTGGACGTGACCCGCGTCGCGGGGGAGGAGAAGCGGAAGCTTCGCCAGAAGGTCCAGATCGTGTTCCAGGACCCCTACGGCTCGCTCAACCCGAGAAAGAAGATCGGCACGATCCTGGAGGAGCCGCTCAAGGTCAACACCGCCCTGCCGGCGAAGGAGCGGGAAGCGAAGGTCCGGGACATGCTCGCCCACGTCGGGCTCCGCCCCGAGCACTACGCGCGCTACCCGCACATGTTCTCTGGCGGCCAGCGGCAGCGGATCGCGGTCGCGCGGGCGCTGATGCTGAACCCGAAGATCGTCGTCCTGGACGAGCCGGTCTCGGCGCTCGACGTCTCGATCCAGGCCCAGGTCCTCAATCTCCTGAACGACCTGCAGCGCGAGTTCCGCCTCGCGTACCTGTTCATCAGCCACGACCTGTCGGTGGTCCGGCACGTCGCCGACGAGGTGATCGTCATGTACCTCGGCCGGCCGATCGAGCAGGGCGCCAAGGACGAGGTGTTCGAGCACCCGCTCCACCCCTACACCCGGGCGCTGCAGGCGAGCAGCCCGTCGACCGACCCGCGCCGGCGCTCGAAGCGCCTCGCGGTCAGGGGCGAGCTCCCGTCGCCCCTCGACCCGCCGCCCGGGTGCGCCTTTCATCCCCGCTGTCCGTTCGCCAACGAGCGCTGCACCCGCGAGGTGCCGCGGCTGCAGGCGTTCCCGGGCACCCGTCACCTGCACGCCTGCCACGGGGTCGAGGAAGGCCGCATCCCGGACCTGCCGGAGGCGGCCGCGGCCTGATCCGGCGCGCGTCCGTTGATCCTCCGGCGGCTCCGGCGACCTGCCTGCATCAAGGTCGCGCTCAGCCTCGACACCCATCCGTGTGGGTGCGCAAAAGCAGATCAGCCATGCCGACGCGGGCATGGTCGCGGAGCGCAAAATCCGGATCATGCGCCGGGTCTCCCGGTCGGGACCATCCCGAAGGCCGGCCGGAGCGCGGCGGGTCGTCCGCCGGCGTACCTCGCCCACTGGTCCAATCCGATCCGGCCTTCTAGATTAGCTTTCGACGACAAGGCGAGGAGAAAGCGCATGGATCCGGCGCTGGCCGCGATGCGGCAGGAGTATACGGCGACGGGGCTCGACGAGGGCGACCTGGACCCCGACCCGCTCCGCCAGTTCGAACGCTGGTTCGACGACGCGAGGCGGGCAGCGGTGTACGAGCCGAACGCCATGGCGCTCGCGACCTTGGGCGCGGAACAGCAGCCT
>DASUSF010000474.1:0-5070 GCA_036375275.1 Geminicoccaceae bacterium
CGGCAGGCCTGCCGGAACCGGCGTGCGGTCGAGGCGGAACCCGCCGGAGGCGGTGCCTTCGGCTTTGACGGCTTTCGCGAAGATCCGGCGCTGGCCCTGGCGAGCGATTCAGGCAGCGATCGCTGCGCATGGAACCACCTCGGACGCGCGGGCCTGCTGCGCTGATCGAGGAGAGGCTCCGTCGCGACGGAGCGGAGCCGCCCACCCGGACGACGGTCGCCGGGAGACGATCGCGCCCTACCGGATGCTGCTCTAAGCTCGGGGTCTCGATCGCGACCGGGTCCGACGCATGCTCCCCTTCCTCAACCTCGCTCACGCCTTCGACCATTTCTTCCTGCTGATCTTCCCGACCGCCGTGCTGGCGCTGGGCGAAGCGTGGGCGATGCCCTACGGCGAGGTGCTCGCCCTCGGCACGCCTGCATTCGCGGTGTTCGCGCTCGCGACCCTGCCGGTCGGCTGGCTTGGCGACCGGGTCAGCCGGACCAGCCTGATGAGCGTCTTCTTCGTCGGCATCGGCGCGAGCTCGGTCCTGGTCGGCCTCGCGCCGGGACCGGTGGGGATCGCTCTGGCCCTCGGCCTGCTCGGCCTGTTCGCCGCGATCTATCATCCGGTCGCGACCGCGCTGGTGGTCCAGCATGCCGCGAAGCGCGGCGCGGCGCTCGGCATCAACGGGGTCTTCGGCAATCTCGGCGTCGCCTTCGCGCCACTGGTGACCGGCGCGCTGTGCGCATCGGTCGGCTGGCGCGCCGCCTTCATCGTGCCTGGACTGATCGCGATCCTCACCGGCCTGCTGTTCATGGCCGGCCCGGCCCGCAGGGAGGCGCGGGACGGACACCCGGCGGCCGCGCCCGACCGCCCGGCGCCGCCCGCGCGGGCGCAGGTCCGGGTGTTCGCCGTGGTCGCGCTCACGGCGCTGTTCGGCGGGATCGTCTTCAACGGCATCACGGTCGCGCTGCCCAAGGTGTTCGAGGAGCGGCTCGCGGGCCTCGTCTCGGGCATCAGCGAGGTCGGCCTCGCGGCGTCGCTCGTGTTCATGGTCGCGAGCTTCGCCCAGATCGGGATGGGGCGGCTGCTCGACCGGGTCGGCGCGCGACCGGTGCTGCTCGGCTGCGCGGCCCTGCAGACGGTGCTGTTCATCGCCATCATCGGCGCCGGCGGACCGCTGCTCCTCCTGCTCTCGGTGCCGCTGATGCTGGTGGTGTTCGGCGAGATCCCGGTCGGCGCCTGGCTGGTGGGCCACTACGCCGCGCCCGGCTGGCGCTCGCGGATCTACGGCGTCCAGTATCTCCTGGCGCTCGGCGTGAGCGCCGGCGTGGTGCCGATGATCGCGGTCCTGCACGAGACGAGCGGCGGCTTCGGCGCCATGTTCGCCCTGCTCGCCGGCGCGGCCGCGGTCGTGACCGTCGCCGCCTGCTTCCTGCCGCGCCGGACCGGCGATCAGCCGGCCGAACCGCCCCTCGAGCGGATCAGGCCGGCGACCGGCTGACGGGCCGCCGCGGCTTGCCCCGCCCCGGCAATTCCCCTATAGCGCTCCGACCGTCCGCGCCGCAGCACCAGCCGTGACCACGATGCTCGACAAGACCTTCGATCCCGCCGAGGTGGAGGCTCGCCACGACCGGGCCTGGGATGCGGCCGGCCACTTCAGGCCGTCCGAGGATCCGGCGGCCGAGCCCTACTGCATCATGATCCCGCCGCCGAACGTCACCGGCAGCCTGCACATCGGCCACGCCCTCAACAACACGCTGCAGGACACGCTCATCCGCTTTCAGCGGATGAAGGGCCGGGCCGTGCTCTGGCAGCCGGGCTCCGACCACGCCGGAATCGCGACCCAGATGGTGGTGGAGCGCGAGCTCGCGCGCGAAGGCGCCAGCCGGCACGACCTCGGGCGCGAGCGATTCATCGCCAAGGTCTGGGAGTTCAAGGCGCTGCACGGCGGCCTGATCAACCGGCAGCTGCACCGCCTCGGCGCCTCGCCCGACTGGTCGCGCGAGCGCTTCACCATGGACGAGGGTCTCTCGGCCGCGGTCCGGAAGGTGTTCGTCGACCTCTACCGCGACGGCCTGATCTACAAGGACAAGCGGCTGGTCAACTGGGACACCCGGCTTCAGACCGCGGTCTCGGACCTGGAGGTCGAGCCGACCGAGACCGACGGCCATCTCTGGCACATCCGCTACGACATCGAGGGCGCGCCCGGGCGCAGCATCACCGTCGCGACCACGCGCCCCGAGACCATGCTCGGCGACAGCGGCATCGCGGTGCATCCCGAGGATGCCCGCTATCAGGAGCTGGTCGGGCGGCACGCGATCCTGCCGCTGGTCGGGCGGCGCCTGCCGATCGTCGCCGACACGTATTCCGATCCGGAGAAGGGCTCGGGCGCGGTGAAGATCACCCCGGCCCACGACTTCAACGACTTCGAGGTCGGGCGGCGCCACGACCTCGACATGATCAACATCCTGGAGGTCGACGGCCGGCTGAACGACGCCGTGCCGGAGCGCTATCGCGGGCTCGACCGCTTCGACGCCCGGACGAGGGTGCTCGCCGATCTCGAGGCCGGGGGCCGGCTCGAGCGGATCGAGAAGATCCGCCACACGGTGCCGCTCAGCCAGCGCTCAGAGACGCCGGTCGAGCCGTTCCTGTCCGACCAGTGGTACGTGGACGCGGCAGCGCTCGCCGGCCCGGCCATCGAGGCGGTCGAGCAGGGTCGCACCAGGTTCGTGCCGGCGCAGTTCACCGCCGACTACTTCCACTGGATGCGCAACATCCAGCCGTGGTGCATCTCGCGCCAGCTCTGGTGGGGCCATCAGATCCCGGCCTGGTACGGCCCCGACGGCGAGATCTTCGTCGCGCTGGACGAGGCCGAGGCAGGGGCGCAGGCGCTCCGGCACTACGGCCGGGCGGTGGATCTAGCGCGCGACCCGGACGTGCTCGACACCTGGTTCTCGTCGGGCCTCTGGCCGTTCTCGACCCTCGGCTGGCCCGAGCCCACGCCGGAGCTGGAGCGCTTCTATCCGACCTCGGTCCTGGTCACCGGCTTCGACATCATCTTCTTCTGGGTCGCCCGCATGATGATGCTCGGCCTGCGGTTCATGGGCGAGGTGCCGTTCCGGGAGGTCTTCATCCACGGCCTGGTGCGCGACGAGCGCGGCCAGAAGATGAGCAAGAGCAAGGGCAACGTCATCGACCCGCTCGAGCTGATCGAGACCTACGGCGCCGATGCGCTCCGCTTCGCCATCCTCGCCTCGACCGCGCAGGGCCGGGACATCAAGCTCGGCGAGGGCCGGGTCCAGGGCTACCGGAACTTCACCACCAAGCTCTGGAACGCCGCCCGGTTCTGCGAGATGAACGGCTGCGAGTGGGACCCGGCGTTCGATCCGCGATCGGCGCGGGAGACCGCGAACCGCTGGGTGGTGAGCAAGCTGAACCGGACGGTCGACGCGGTGACCCGCGCGCTCGAGGGCTACCGCTTCAACGAGGCGGCGGCCGCGGTCTACCGCTTCACCTGGGACGAGTTCTGCGACTGGTACCTGGAGCTCGCGAAACCGGTCCTGCAGGGGCCGGACGGTCCGGCCAGGGAGGAGACCCGCAGGATCGCGGCCTGGACGCTCGGCCGGCTCCTGCATCTCCTGCACCCGATGACCCCCTTCGTGACCGAGGAGATCTGGCAGCGGCGCTTCGGCGCCGCCAACCATGCTCTCATCGTCGGCCGCTGGCCGGAGGTCGAGCCCGCGCTCGAGGATCCGGCGAGCGAGGCGGAGCTGGATTGGCTCATTCAGCTGATCACCGCGATACGCGCGGCTCGGAACGAGCTCGGCGTGCCGGCGGCCGCCCGCCTGCCGCTCCTGGTCCAGGGCGCCGCATCGGAGACCGCGGCCCGGCTGGACCGGCACGGCGAGGCGCTGCAGCGTCTCGCTCGCCTGGAGAGCATCGAGACCGACGTGACGTCCCTGCCGCGCGGGAGCCTGCAGGTGGTGGTCGACGAGGCCACCTTCGCGCTGCCGATCGCCGGTGTGGTCGATCTCGATGCCGAGCGGCGGCGGCTCGGCAGGGAGATCGAGAAGGCCGCCGGCGAGGTCCGCCGCTTCGACCAGAAGCTCGCCAACCCGAAGTTCGTCGACCGGGCGCCGCCGGACGTGGTCGAGGAGCAGCGGAGCCGCCGCGCCGAGGCGGTGGCGATGCGCGAGCGGCTGGCAGCTGCCCTGTCGCGGATCGCGGGCTGATCCACGGCCGATGCTGCCCTGCTTCACCCGATCGCCCGCGGCCGGCGCGCGCCCGCTCCACCTCGTCCGGGCCGACCGGGCGGACGCGTGGCTCGAGGCGCAGCCGGCCCGCTGGCGGGCGTGGCTGGATGGCATCAACTACCGGGCCCAGCCCGGGGCCGGGGCGCTGCTGCCGGGTCCGGACGGGGCCCCGGAGGCGGCGCTGCTCGTGGTCGGCGCGCGGCCCTCGCCGTTCGATGTCGCGGCGGCCCACGGCCGGCTGCCGGACGGCGACTGGCGCGCTGCGTCCGGCGACACGGTCGAGCCGGGCGTCGCGGCCCTCAGCTGGGCGCTCGGCAGCTACCGCTTCGAGCGGTACCGGACCGGGGAGCCCGCGAAGCGGCGGCTGGTGATCGACGACACGCCGGAGATCCGCCGCGCGGAAGTCGTGGCCGAAGCGGTCTTCCTCGCCCGCGACCTGATCAACACGCCCGCGAACGACCTCGGGCCCGCGGAGCTCGCCGCCGCCGTGGAGGAGGTCGCCGCCCGGTTCGGCGCCGAGGTGCGGATCCTGGCCGGCGAGGATGAGCTCGGGGAACGCTATCCGGCGGTGCTCGCGGTCGGGCGCGCGAGCCCGCGGGCGCCGCGCGTGATCGACCTCGCGTTTGGGGATGCCGATGCGCCGCGGGTCACGCTGATCGGCAAGGGCGTCTGCTTCGATACCGGCGGCCTCGACCTCAAGCCCGCGGCCGGCATGCTGATCATGAAGAAGGACATGGGCGGCGCCGCCTGCGTGATGGCGCTCGCCCACATGATCATGGACCGCGGCCTCAAGGTCAGGCTGCGCGTGCTGGTGCCGGCGGTGGAGAATGCA
>DASUSF010000475.1:0-4481 GCA_036375275.1 Geminicoccaceae bacterium
AGCGGATGTTCTCGAAGGCGTCGGCGCTGAAGATCACCGGCTCCTGCGGGACCAGCCCGACGCGGGCGCGGAGCGCCTCGGGCGCGAGCTCGCGGAGGTCGATCCCGTCCAGGCGGACGCTGCCGGCGGTCGGGTCGTAGAAGCGCATGAGCAGCTGGAAGACGCTCGATTTGCCGGCGCCGGACGGACCGACCAGGGCCACGGTCTCGCCCGGTCGCACCTCGAGATCGATGCCGTGCAGCACCGGATGGTCGGGCCGGGCCGGGTAGGCGAAGCGGACCCCGGAGAGCGCGAGGGTGCCGCGGAGCCGCGCGGGAAGGGGCGTCGGATCGCTCGGCGCCTCGATCTCGGCCGGCGTCTCGAGCAGCTCGAACAGGCGCTCGGCCGCGCCCGCGGCGCGCTGCAGGTCGCCCATGATCTCGCTCAGCGCCCCGGTCGCGCTCGCCGTCACCACGGCGTAGAAGACGAACGCCGCGAGCTCGCCGCCGGTGATCCGGCCGGCCAGGACGTCGCGCCCGCCGACCCAGAGCACCACGACGATTGCGCCGAACACCAGCGTGATCACCACCGCGCCGAGCAGCGCCCGGGCCAGCGCGCGGCGCCGCGCGGCGTCGAACGAGCGGTCGACCAGGGTCCCGAAGCGGGTGGCCTCGCGGTCCTCCTGGGCGAAGGCCTGGACCGTCCGCACCGCGTTCAGGGTCTCCTCCGCGTGCCCGGCGACGTCGCCGACCCGGTCCTGGGCGAGGCGCGAGAGCCGGCGCACCCGCCGGCCGATCACCACGATCGGCACCACCACCAGGGGCACGACCACGAACACGAGGCCGGTGAGCTTCGGGTTCGTCACCAGCAGCATGGCGAAGCCGCCGACCAGCAGCAGCAGATTGCGCAGCGCCTGCGACAGGCTGGCGCTGACCACGGTCTGCACGACCGAGGCGTCGGCGGTGATCCGTGACAGGACCTCGCCGGTCCGGGTGACCTCGAAGAAGCCGGGCGAGAGCCGGACCACGTGACGGTACAGGTCGCGCCGGAGGTCGGCGACCACCCGCTCGCCGAGCCAGGTGACCAGGAAGGACCGGAAGAAGGTCGAGACGGCGAGCACCACGACCACGATCAGCGCCGCCTTCAGCGCGTGGTCCATGGCGTCGAGCCGGCCCGCCGTGAAGCCGCCGTCGATCAGGTGGCGGATCCCGATGCCGAGCACCAGGACCGAGCTCGCGGCGACCACCAGCGCGACCAGGGTCAGGCCGACGGTGAGCCGGTAGGGCCGGAGGTAGCGGACCAGCCGCCGGAGCTGGCCGAGGTCGCGGCTCCCCGCCCGGCTCGCGCCGTCCCGGCTCAGACTGCGATGCGCCCCTTCCAAACCCTGCCTCCCGGCCAAGAGTCATGCCCCGGCCTCCGCCCGGCCCCGCGTCGGCGCCACTTGCGGGGCACCGGCCCCGCCGCTATATAACGGCGGCCTTCGGCGGGAGAAAGCGGGTGAAGAAGGATATCCATCCGGACTACCACGAGATCACCGTGGTCATGACCGACGGGTCGACCTTCCAGACCCGCTCGACCTGGGGTCAGCCGGGCGCGACCCTGACCCTCGAGATCGATCCCAAGGTGCATCCGGCGTGGACCGGCGATCGCTCGCGGGTGATCGAGCGCGGCGGCCAGGTCGACAAGTTCAACAAGCGCTTCTCGAGCTTCCGGCGCAAGAAGTAGGGCGTATCGGGATCAGGCCATGAAGATCAGGAATTCGCTCCGGACCGCCAAGATCCGGCACAAGGACTGTCGCCTGGTGCGCCGCAAGGGCCGGGTGTTCATCATCAACAAGACCAACCCGCGGTTCAAGACCCGCCAAGGTTGAGTGAGGCGCCGGGGCGACCCCGTCTGCTCTGCCACAGAGAGTCCTCTTTCGTCTGATCATCCCGCCGGCGGCTCGGGCAGGTAGTCCTGATCGAGCACCTCGTCCGGGGTGAACGGGCACGCGGGCGGCAGGGCGCCGTCCGCCAAGCCCGTCTCGTCGTAGGCCATTAGGGCAGCCGGCGTACTCGTCCCGCACGACGTCGTCGAGCGTCGGCCGGAGGCTCGGGTTCCGGTCCAGGTGCTTTTCGAGGTCGCGGCGCTGGATCTTGAGGGTGTTGCGCCAGCTCCGGGTCCGCATCCAAGGCTGGTAGCGCCACTTCAGAAGGTGCTTGAGGATCTGACGGACGCGGCTATCGAGTTCGGCGCGCTCGCTCCGCCCCATGGTCTCCAACGCCTCGGCGATGTTCGCCCAGTCGATGTGGTTCGGCCGCGTCGTCCTGAGCGCCTGCGCCTGCGCCTGGGTCCAGGCATAGAAATCCGTCTCGTAGGACTGTACCGCTCCCATCGCCGGCCCCGTCGCCCGATCAGCTCGACCCGCATATGGCCATCCCGCCCGGCAGCGGGCAATTGATGCGGGTCGAGCGATTTGACCGCTGTCCGCGTCGGGGCCATCTCTGGCAAGAGCCAGAGGGAGGTTCGGCCATGCGAATGCCGGAACCGGATGCCGCGACGCTCGCGAGGAAGGACGAGATCGTCGCCCGGCTGCGCGAGATCGTGCCGGGCGAGGGCGTGATCGCGACCGCGCACGAGCTCCGCGCCTACGAGTGCGACGGGCTATCGGCCTATAGGGCGGTGCCGCTCGCGGTGGTGCTGCCCGAGACCACCGGACAGGTCGCCGAGATCCTCCGCCTGTGCAACGACGAGCGGATCAAGGTGGTCCCGCGGGGCGCCGGCACCTCGCTCTCGGGGGGCGCGCTGCCGCTGACCGACGGCATCGTGCTCGGCCTCGGCAAGTTCAACCGGATCCTCGAGGTCGACTACGAGAACCGCTGCGTGGTCGCCCAGCCCGGCGTGACCAACCTCGGCATCACCGCCGCGGTCCAGGACGAGGGCTTCTACTACGCCCCCGACCCCTCCTCGCAGATCGCCTGCTCGATCGGCGGCAACGTCGCCGAGAACTCGGGCGGGGTCCACTGCCTGAAGTACGGCCTCACGACCAACAACCTGCTCGGCCTCGAGATGGTCCTGCCGAACGGCGACGTGGTCCGGCTCGGCGGCCGGCACATGGACACGAGCGGCTACGACCTGCTCGGCCTGATGACCGGCTCCGAGGGGCTGCTCGGCGTGGTCACCGAGGTCACGGTCCGGATCCTCCGGAAGCCCGAGACGGTGCGGGCGCTGCTCCTCGGCTTCGCCGCCAACGAGCAGGCGGGCGACACGGTGGCGGCGATCATCGCCAACGGCATCATTCCGGGCGGACTCGAGATGATGGACGGGCCGGCGATCAAGGCGGCCGAGGACTTCGTCCACGCCGGCTATCCGCTCGACGCCGAGGCGCTCCTGATCTGCGAGCTCGACGGCCCGGCCGGCGAGGTGGAGCACCTGATCGACGTGGTCGGCGCGATCGCCCGCCAGCACGGCGCGACCACGGTCCGGGTCAGTCGGGACGACGAGGAACGGCAGCGGTTCTGGGCCGGACGCAAGGCGGCCTTCCCGGCGGTCGGGCGGATCTCGCCGGACTACTACTGCATGGACGGGACCATCCCGCGCCGCCAGCTGCCGCACGTGCTCCAGCGCATGCGCGAGATGAGCGAGCACTACGGGCTCCTGGTCGCGAACGTGTTCCACGCCGGCGACGGCAACCTCCACCCCCTGATCCTCTACGACGCCAACAAGCCGGGCGAGCTCGAGAAGACCGAGGCGTTCGGCGCCGAGATCCTGAAGCTCTGCGTCGAGGTCGGCGGCGTCCTGACCGGCGAGCACGGGGTCGGCGTCGAGAAGCGCGACCTGATGCCGGTGATGTTCAACGAGGACGACCTGAACCAGCAGCAGCGGGTGAAGTGCGCCTTCGACCCCGACCAGATCCTCAATCCGGGCAAGGTGTTCCCGCAGCTGCACCGCTGCGCCGAGCTCGGCCGCATGCACATCCACCGCGGCCAGATGCCGTTCCCCGACCTGCCGCGGTTCTGAACTGGTGGCCGTTTCGCGACAGGCCAGCGGGCGTGCTCCCGGGTCACGTCCGCCACGGCTCGAGATCTTCGAGGTGGACTCCGAGCGCGCGGGCGAGCTTGGCCATGGCGTCGAACGAGCCCGGCTTCTTCCCGGTCTCGATCTGGCTGAGATAGCCGGTCGAGACACCGGCCCGGCTCGCGAGTGCGCGGGCGCTCAGGCCCCGGTGCTCACGCCAGACGCGCACCGGCACCTCGCCGGCCATCAGACGCTTGGTGATCGCGATCGGGATGTACTCGTCGTCGCCGGCCTCGACGCGCGCCTCGGCCTCGCGGAGCTGCGCCGCATCGATGGCATGTTCGGCCTCGCGCACCAGGGCCTCGTAGTCGGTGCGCCGAAGCAAGACCGTGGCGCCGTCCTCTGCCAACGGCCGGATCGCCTTCAGGTCGGTCATCGATACACGCTCCCTCTCGGCTCCACGACCAGGACTCGCATTTCGCCTGCCTCCCGGTCGATCCGGTACT
>DASUSF010000476.1:0-21715 GCA_036375275.1 Geminicoccaceae bacterium
CCGCCGTAGAGGCCGACGATGATCAGCTTCCCGCCCTTGCGGAGCACGTCGAAGCCGAAGCGCGCGGTCTCCGGCCGGCCGACGAAGTCGATCGCCGCCTTGGCGCCGCCGCCGGTCGTCTCGAGGACCTTCTTGACCGCGTCCGCCTCGCTGTTGTCGATGGTCTCGCTGGCGCCTGCCTGCCGCGCGATCGCGCGCTTCTCGGGGTCGACGTCGGCGACGACCAGCTTCGCCGGCGTGACCGCCTGGGCGATGTGCAGGCCGCTCAGGCCCACCCCGCCGGCGCCGATCAGGACCGCGCTGTCCTCGTCCCTGAGCTCGCCCATCTTCTTCAGCGCGCTGTAGGCCGTGATCCCGGCGCAGGCGAAGGTGCAGGCGAGCTCGGTCGGGACGCTGCCGTAGTCGATCAGGTAGCGCGGGTGCGGGACGATCACGTGGTCGCTGTAGCCGCCGTCGACCCGGGCGCCGAGGAACTTCGGGGTCGGGCACCACTGCTCGCGCTCGTGCTCGCACACCGGGCAGTGGTTGCAGCCGATCCAGGGGAAGGCGACCCGTGCGTCGCCGACCGCCACACCCTTCGCCTCCGGCCCGAGCGCCTCGACCACGCCGACGATCTCGTGGCCGAGGGTGAGCGGCAGCTTCGCGCCGAGCTTCGCGAGCTCCGCCCGCTTGCCCTCGCCGAGGTCGAAGTAGCCGTCCTGGATGTGCAGGTCGCTGTGGCAGATCCCGCTCGCGGTGATCCGGAGCAGGACCTCCGTGCCCTCGGGCGTCGGCGTCGGGCGCTCCCGGCGTTCCAGCGGCTGGCCCCAGTCGACCACCTGATAGCTCAGCATCCCCTCGTCCTCCCTGGCGTCGCGAGCGCATGCTAGAGGATCGGACGGCAGGGTCCAAGCGGGGCGCGCGCGGCGGGGCCGCCCCCCTGGACAGGCCGGCCGCGGGCGCCGATAGTCCGGCGCTGGACAGCCGGCGCCGGCGGGACAGCGGGTGATGCGGTCATGTATCAAGAGCGCACGCAGTCGATCGAGATCTCGGTCGAGCCCTTCTACCTGGATGACGAATCACGGCCCGAGGACAACCAGTTCGTCTTCGGCTACCGGATCACGATCACCAACGTCGGCTCGCACACCGTGCAGCTCCTGAGCCGGCACTGGAGGATCACCGACGGCAACGGCACGACCATGGAGGTCAAGGGCGCCGGCGTGGTCGGACAGCAGCCGATCCTGGCGCCAGGCGAGCGCTTCGCCTATGCCAGCGGCGCGCCGCTGGCCACGCCCAGCGGGATCATGGTCGGCACCTACGAGATGGTGACCGAGGAGGGCGAGCGCTTCGAGGCCCGGATCCCCGCCTTCTCGCTCGACGCGCCCGGCTGCCGCGTCAGCCTCAACTGAGGGACCGGGGACCCTGCGACCCGCTGTCGTCGCCGGCTGAGCGCGTGCGCCATTCGACGTGATCGACTGGCGTCCGATCTTCCTCGTGATCGGCATCCTGCTGATCATCCTGGCCCTGTTCATGCTGCCGCCGATGGTCGCCGACCTCGCCGCCGGACACCCGGACTGGCAGGTATTCATGGCCGCGGCCTCGCTCACGCTGTTCTCGGGCGTGAGCCTGCTGCTGATGCACCGCTCTCCGGACACGCCAGAGATCTCCGGCCGCCAGGCTTTTCTGCTCACCACCTCGGTGTGGCTGGTCGTTCCCATGTTCGCGGCCCTGCCGCTCGCCTTCAGCGAGCTGGAGCTGAGCGCGGCCGACGCCTTCTTCGAGGCGATGAGCGGAACCACGACGACCGGCGCGACCGTGATCGTCGGGCTCGACACGGCGCCGCCCGGGATCCTGCTCTGGCGCTCGATCCTGCAATGGCTGGGCGGAATCGGGATCATCGTCATGGGTGTCGCGATCCTGCCGATGCTCTCGGTCGGCGGCATGCAGCTGGTGCGCACCGAATCCTCCGACCTGTCGGAGAAGATCCTGCCGAGGGCGGCGCAGATCGCATCCGCCATCGGCCTGATCTACCTGGCCCTGACCCTGATCTGCGCGATCCTCTACTGGTACGCGGGCATGAACCCGTTCGATGCCGCGGCGCACTCCATGACCACCATCGCGACCGGCGGCTACTCGACCAAGGACGCGTCGATGGGCTTCTTCGCGAGCCCCGCGATGGAATGGATCGCCATCGTGTTCATGATCGTCGGCGCCCTGCCCTTCGTCCTCTACATCCAGCTGACCAACGGCGACATCGCGCCCCTGTGGCGCGACGCCCAGGTCCGCTGGTTCATCAGCGTCATCGCGGCCACGGGTTCCGCCATCGCGCTCTGGCTCGTCGCCACGGTCGATCTTCCGGCCGGAGAAGCGTTCCGCTACGCGCTGTTCAACACCGTCTCGCTAATCACCACGACCGGCTACGCCTCGGCCGACTACGGGCTCTGGGGCACCTTCCCGTTCATCATCCTGTTCTTCATCATGTCGGTCGGCGGCTGCACCGGCTCGACCTCGGGCGGCATCAAGATCTTCCGGTTCACCGTCCTCTACGAGGTCGCCCGCGGCCAGGTCGCCCGCCTGATCCGACCCCACGGCGTGTTCGTGCCGACCTTCAACGACCGGCCGCTCGCGGAAGCGGCCGCGGTGTCGGTGATGGCGTTCATCTTCCTGTTCGGCCTGTGCTTCGTGGTCTTCGCGGTTCTCCTCGGCCTGCTCGGGCTCGACTACGTCACCGCGATGTCCGGCGCGCTCACGGCCCTCGCCAACGTAGGGCCGGGCCTCGGCGACGAGATCGGGCCCGCCGGCAACTTCTCCGGCCTGCCGGAAGCGGCGAAGTGGCTGCTCGCGTTCGCCATGCTGCTCGGCCGGCTCGAGCTGTTCACCGTGCTGATCCTGTTCGCGCCGGCCTTCTGGCGGGCCTGAGGGAGCGGGAACCGCGCTCTCTCCGGGGGCGTTGGCTCGGGACGGAGAACCGGCCCGGCGCCACGCTGCCGGGCACAGCCGACGAGGCGTTTCCATGGACCTGATCCGCGTCCTGATCGCGATCCTGCTGCCGCCGCTCGGGGTCTTCCTTCAGGTCGGCCTGGGTGGCCACTTCTGGTTGAACATCCTGCTGACCCTTCTCGGGTACATCCCGGGGATCGTGCACGCGGTCTGGGTGATCGCGAAAAAGTAGAGGGCCCCGATGAGCACCGGCTATCGCGACGACGACCGCACCGATCCCTGGAGCGACGTGGGAAGCGGCGCGGGCGCCGCCGGGCGCACGGGGGCCCGCGCGGACCCCGAGACGATCCGTCGCCTGAACAAGTTCGCGGAGCTGCTCGACAGCCAGTTCCAGATCCCCGGAACCCGCTTCCGGATGGGGCTCGACGGCCTGATCGGCCTGATTCCCGGCGTCGGCGACACCGCGACCGCCCTGCTCGCGAGCTACGTGCTCCTCGAAGCCTACCGGCTGAACGCGCCGACGTCGCTGATCCTGCGCATGCTGGCCAACATCGGCATCGACTGGGCGGTCGGCTCGATTCCGCTGGCCGGCGACGTGTTCGACGTGGCCTTCAAGGTCAACAAGCGGAACGTCGCGATGCTGCTCCGCCACCTGCAGGACACGCCCCGCTAGGGAGGGGCTGGGAACCTGGCGACGAGGCCGCCGCGTCAGCTTTCCGGCCGGCGCGCCGCCATGCGCTCGCCGGACGACGCGCTGCCGGCGGTGGGTGCGCTGGGGGAGCCGTCCTTCTCGGGTTGCCCGATCATCTGCTCGGCGACGAAGCGGGTCAGCCTGCGCGCCTTCTCGCTGGTCAGGTGGTACGCGTCGAAGAACGCCTCCTCCGGCATGTCGAGCCTGCGGTGGGCATCGATCATCACCGCGCCGGTGCCGGCGAGATGGGTGCGCAGGCGCTCGTAGTGCTCCTCCAGCAACTCGCCGTCGGGGTCGCGGTCGTCGAGATAGCTCGGCCGCATCGGCGCGACCACGTAGACGAACTCCGTGCCTTCGCGCTGGAGCCGCCGGGCGAGCGTCTCGAGCTCCTCGTAGCAGACCGGGTCGAGGACGATCGGGTCGCCGCGCATCACGCGCGGGTTCACGTTCTCTTCCGGCACGTCGAGCAGCACGCTGCCGTAGTCGTCGAACGAGACCGACTCCAGCCGGTCGTCCGCCGCGCGGAGGAAGCGGATGTCCCTGGCGCGCTTGAACACCCCTTCCGGGTCGAAGTACTTGAAGTGGTAGAAGAGTTCCGGCCCACCCTGCAGGTAGTCACGGACGTGCTCGGGCTGGAAGAACCCGTCCTCGGTGTCCGCGCACTCCTTGTAGTCGAGCATGGTCGAGACCATGACGACCTTCTCGACCGGGCCGTACAGGTCGAGGAAGAAGTCGGCGAGGAAGCGGGTCTGGTTGATCCGAAGATCCTGGACGCCGAGGTTGGCGACCTCGCCATCTGCCCCGAGCATCGTTTCCACGAGCGCGCCGTCGAGCCCATGGAGCGTGGTCGACGAGCCGATGAACAGCACCTCGGGGTCCTCGATCCCGTCCGACCGCAGGCGCCGGATTTTCTCGTCGAAGCTCATCCGGTTGGAGAATGCCGGCGCCTTGAGCCGCTCCGCCTGGTCCAGGACGAGCAGGCCCGCCGCGGCGCCGCCGATCAGGAGCGCGATTCCGGCGACGAACCCGAGGAGGAACTTGACGGCTTGCGGCATGAAGCGATCCGGCGACGCTGGTCAGAACTGGAAATAGAGGAACTCGCTCGGCGTTTCGGCAAAGATCGACAGCAGGCAGTAGCAGAGCGCGAACCCGAGCACGGCGCCGTGCACCGGCCCCGGCCGCCAGCGCGGGATCAGGTCCGTGATCCGCCCGACGAAGGAACGCACCTCGCCGTCGTCGCGATCCGCCGTGACGTAGCCGACCCACTGCTGGGCGTTCGGCAGGATGAAGGCGATGAAGCCGAGGACCAGCAGGAACGCGACGTGCGGCACGCCGCCGAACAGCAGGCCGTCGAAGGTCTCGAACCGCCAGCCCATCGCTTCCAGCGTCGGCCCGAGCGGCCCGAACAGCCGGATGTAGGGGCCGGGCAGCCAGACCCCGTTCATGCCGGCCATGCCGGCCAGGATCCGCTCCGCCGCCCCGAAGCTCTCGGCCCTGAAGAACACCCAGGCGACCACCACGGCGAGGAAGGTCACCGTGCGCGCGGTGACCCGCCCGACGAAGGTGGACCGCCGCAGGTCGTGGCCGAGCTTCCGGCGGAGCCCGTGCCAGAGGTGGTTGATCACCAGGAACAGGCCGTGCAGGCCGCCCCAGACCACGAAGGTCCAGCCCGCGCCGTGCCACAGCCCGCCGAGCAGCATGGTGACCATGAGGTTGGCATAGCGCCGCGGCATGCCGAGCCGGCTGCCGCCGAGCGGGATGTAGAGGTAGTCGCGCAGGAAGCGGGAGAGCGTGATGTGCCAGCGCCGCCAGAAGTCGATGATGTTGACCGCCTTGTACGGACTGTGGAAGTTGATCGGCAGGCGGATGTTGAACATCCGGCCGAGGCCGATCGCCATGTCGGAATAACCCGAGAAGTCGAAGTACAGCTGGAAGGTGTAGGCGAGGGCGCCGCCCCAGGCCTCGAACAGGGTCGGGTCGTAGCCGCCCTGCGCGGCGGCGAACACCGGCGTGCCGTAGGCGGCGATGCCGTCCGCCAGGACCACCTTCTTGAACAGGCCGATCGAGAAGATGCTGAGCCCGACCGCGAGGTTGTCGAGGTCGATCCGGAAGGTCGCCCGCTGCGCGAACTGCGGCATGGTCTCGCTGTGGTGGACGATCGGCCCGGCGATCAGCTGCGGGAAGAAGGTCACGAACAGCGCGTAGCTGACGAAGCCCTCGTCCTTCACCTCGCCGCGGTAGGCGTCGACCAGGTAGGCGATCTGCTGGAAGGTGAAGAAGGAGATGGCCAGCGGCAGGACGATGTGCCCGAGGGCGACGTCGAGCCCGGTCGCCTGCTCCAGGTTCGCGGTGAGGAAGCCGGCGTACTTGAAGTAGGCGATGCTCGCGAGGTTGGTCACCACCCCGAAGGCCAGCATGCCGCGAGTGGCCTGCGCCAGGAGCCGCTGGCCGACCAGGTAGTTGAAGACGATCGAGATGACGATCAGGACGAGGTAGGCCGGATTCCACCAGCCATAGAAGAAGAGCGACGCGGCGGTCACCCAGGTGAGCGCCAGGCGAGGGTTGTCGCGCCCGCCCAAGAGAAAGAAGCCGATCAGCGTGATCGGCAGGAACACCAGGATGAACTCGAGGGAATTGAACAGCATGCGCCGCGCTCAGCGACCCTTCTCGGACTGTCGGCCGGCCGGCCGCACCGGCCCGCGCCCGATGCCGCGACATGTGCCGCGCGCCTTGCGGTCCGTCAATGGCCGCCGGCGCCTTCCCGCTATGTCTTTTGGGCGGTGTGGCCGATCAGCCCAGCCGCCAAGCGTCGGCCAGGTGGTGCGGCAGCCGCCACGGTCGGACGGCCATCAGGTCGAAGCGGAGCGTGCAGCCGGCGAGCGTGGGATGGCGCAGCAGGAAGACCTCGGCCGCCCGTGCCGTCCGGGCGCGCTGGCGCGGCCCCATGGCCTGCAGCGCCTGCTCGAGGTCGCCCCGGGCCTTGACCTCGACAAACGCGACCAGGTCCCCGCGGCGGGCGATCAGGTCGATCTCGCCGAGCGGGGTCCGGAAGCGGCGGGCCAGGATCCGGTAGCCGCGGGCGCGAAGGCTCCACGCCGCGAGATGCTCGGCGGCGCGACCCCAGGCCTCGCCCTGCCGGCGGCTCATCGCCCCTTGAGCGCCAGAGCCCGCTTGTAGATCTCGCGCCGGGGCCGGCCGCTGGTCGCCGCCACCACGCCCGCGGCGGCGGCCGCCGGCAGGTGCTCCAGCGCGGCCCGGAGCGCCCGGTCGACCGCGACGTCGGCGACCTCGCCGGCCGTCGGCTCCGGTGGTCCGACCACGACCACCACCTCCCCCTTTGGCGGCCCCTCGCCGGCGTACGCTTCGGCGAGCACGGCGAGGGTGCCCCGCCGGACCTCCTCGAAGCGCTTGGTCAGCTCACGCGCCACCGCCGCCGGGCGGTCGCCGAGGCCGGCCGCGAGGTCGGCGAGCGTCCCCGGCAGCCGGCGGGCGGCCTCGAACAGGACCAGCGTCGCCGGGATCGCGGCGAGTTCCGCGATCGCCCGGGCCCGCGCCGATCCCGACGGTGGGAGGAAGCCCTGGACGAGGAACCGGTCGGTCGGCAGCCCGGCGACCACCAGCGCCGCGAGGGCCGCGGACGGCCCTGGAACCGCCGTCACCGCGACCCCGAGCGGAATCGCCTCCTGGACCAGCCGGTAGCCGGGATCCGAAACCAGCGGTGTTCCGGCGTCGCTGACCAGAGCCACGCTCGCCCCCTCCTGCAGGCGCTTCAGCACGCCCGGGCGCACCCGGGCGGCGTTGTGCTCGTGATACGCGGTGAGCGGCCGCGCCCGAGCCCCGGCGCCGAGCAGCCGCCGCGAGACCCGGGTATCCTCGGCGAGCACGATGTCGGCAAGCGTGATGGTCTCGAGGGCGCGTGGCGAGAGGTCGCCGAGGTGGCCGATCGGCGTCGCGACCAGGTACAGCCCGGGCGCGAGTTTACTTCCGAAATGGCCATCGTTAGTTTCGTCCGGCCGCGCTCTTCCACCGGTTGCGGGGCGGCTCTCGTGCTCTGGCCCGGACCTGCGCGAAAAGGGGCTCTGGTTTGAAGTTCTTCGTGGCGGCATGCGGCCTCGTGGGCCTGTTCGCACTGGCGGCGTGCGGGCCGTCGAGAGTATCGCCTCCGCCGGCTCCGGTTCAACCTCAGCCCGACCTCGCCGAGCCGGACCCGCTCGGGCAAGGGGTCAGGGTCGGCCTTCTGCTGCCGCTGAGCGGGCCGGCGGAAGCCCTTGGCCAGGACATGCTGCGCGCCGCGGAGATGGCGTTGTTCGACGTCGGCGAGAACGACATCGTGCTGCTGCCCCGTGACACCGCTGGGTCTGCCCTGGAAGCGCGCGGCGCGGCGGAGGAGGTGATCGCCGAAGGGGCGGACCTGATCCTCGGCCCGCTGTTCAGCCAGGCGGTCGGCGCGGTCGGGCCGGTCGCCGCGCTGGCGGACGTGCCGGTGCTCGCGTTCTCCAACGTGACCGCCGCGGCGGACCCGCCGACGACCTTCGTGCTCGGGTTCCGCCCCGAGGAGCAGGTCCACCGGGTGGTCGACCATGCGCTCCGGCAGGGCCTGGTCCGGATCGCGGGCCTCGCCCCCGACGATGCGTACGGCCGCACCGCGCTCGCGGCGCTGGAGGAGGCCGTGATCGCGAACGGGGGCGAGCTCGGCGAGGTGCTGTTCTATCCGCCGGATCTGGCCGATCCCTCGGACGTCGTCCGTCAGATCGCGGCCTACGGGGAGCGGCGCTACGCCCTGGAGCAGGAGAGGGCGCGGGTGGCCGCGGAGCCGGATGGCGAGGCGCGGCTGCGCGAGCTCGAGAACCTCGACACCTTCGGGCCGCCGCCGTTCGACGCCATCCTCATCGCCGATGGCGGATCCCGGGTGCGCTCCGTCGCGGCGCTGCTCACCTTCTTCGACGTCTCGCCTGAGGACGTCCGCTTCCTCGGCACCATGCGCTGGCAGGACGATCCGCTGGTGCTCGAGGAGGATTCGCTGCGCGGCGGCTGGTTCGCCGGCCCCTCGCCGAGCCGGACCGCGGCCTTCGGCGAGCGGTTCGAGCGGGCGTTCGGCACCCCGCCACAGCAGCTCGCGAGCCTCGCCTACGATGCGACCGCCCTCGCCGTGATCGTCGCCCGGGATCTCGGCGATCCCGCGTTCTCGGTCGAGACGCTGACCGGCAGCCAGGGGTTCGAGGGCGCGACCGGACTGTTCCGGCTGCGCCCCGAGGGGATCGCCGACCACGGGCTCGCGGTCCTCGAGATCCAGGACGGCACCACGACCGCGATCGATCCGGCGCCGTCGCGCTTCGAGGACCTGATCGTGACCACGACCCCGCCCGCCGGTCCGCCCGCCGGCCCGGGCGCGACGGAGCCGGGACCCGGCCTGCCCGGCGGCGGCGTGCCGGGCCTCGATCCGCTGCCCGGAGCCGAGGGCGCGCCGCGCCTCCGGCCCGAGCCGGCACCGCTCGAGCGCGTGATCGTCCCGCAGCGAGCGCCGCCCCCCGCCACGTCTCCGCCGGGTCCGGAAGAGGTCGTCCCCGACGCCAGCTTCTGACGCGGCGGCCTTCGGCGGAATCAGTCGAGGCAGCGCTCGGCGAGGGCCTGCAGCGCCCGCATCCGGTGCGATATCCGGTTCTTGGCGTCCGGGCTCATCTCGCCGAAGGTGAGCTCGTGCCCGTCGGGCTGGAACAAGGGGTCGTAGCCGAAGCCGCCGGCGCCGCGGGGCGGATCGACCAGCCCGCCCGCGACCGCGCCTTCCGCAAGCTCCTCGTGCCCGTCCGGCCACGCCAGGCAGAGCACGGCGACGAAGCGGGCGCGCGCGTTCGCCGCCTCGAAGCTGCCGTAGCGCTCCACCAACCGGTCCCTGACAAGGGCCATGGCGAGTGCGAAGTCCCTGCCGGGTCCCGCCCAACGGGCGGAATGCACCCCGGGCGCCCCGTCGAGGCCCGCGACCTCGAGCCCGGAATCGTCGGCCAGCGCGACACCGCCGCTGGCAGCCGCGGCCGCCCGCGCCTTGAGGCGCGCGTTGTCGGCGAAGGTCGCGCCGGTCTCGTCCGGCTCCTCAAGGCCGAGCGCGCCGGCGGCCGCGACCTCGATCCCGCGCGGGCCGAAGAAGGCGCCGAACTCCCGCACCTTGCCGGGGTTGTGGGTGGCGAGGACCAGCCGCCCCGGCCGGAGCCGGCGGCTCACTCCACCTCCTGCCCGAGCGCCCGCTTCTGCAGACGGATCAGCTCGGCGATGCCGGCGACGGCCAGTCGGTGCATCGCCTGGTACGCCTCGTTCCGGAGCGGGTCGGTCTCGGCCGTGACCTGGATCTCGACGATGCCGCCGCTCTCGCTGAGGACGAAGTTCGCGTCCGCCTCGGCCGTGCTGTCCTCGGCGTAGTCGAGGTCGAGCCGCGCCTCGCCGTCGACCAGGCCGCAGGAGACCGCCGCCAGGCCCTCGCGGAGCGGCATCGTCGGCAGGCTGCCGGCCTCGACCAGGCCGCCGAGGGCCTGGCGGAGGGCCACCCAGGCGCCCGTGATCGCCGCCGTCCGCGTGCCGCCGTCGGCCCGGATCACGTCGCAGTCGAGCACGATCTGGCGCTCGCCCATGAGCTCCATCCGCGTCACCGCGCGCAGCGAGCGGCCGATCAGGCGCTGGATCTCCTGGGTGCGGCCGGACTGCCGGCCGCGGGCCGCCTCGCGATCGGTCCTGCGGGCGGTCGAGCGGGGCAGCATCCCGTACTCGGCGGTGACCCAGCCGCGCCCCGAGTTCCGGAGGAAGGGCGGCACCCGCTCCTGCACGCTCGCCGTGCACAGCACATGCGTCTCGCCGAAGCAGGCGAAGCACGAGCCCTCCGCCTGCGGCGCGAAGCCGGGCTCGAGGCGGATCTCCCTCAGCTGGTCGGGCGCGCGGCCGGACGGTCGCATGCGTGGCTCTCCAGGCGGTCTCGTCGCCGGCTTATACGCGTGAAGCCGCGCCTCCCGCCAGCCTGCCCGCCCGAACTCGGTGAATCCGGCGTTCACGGTCCGCCTTAAGAAATCCTTGAACCCCTTAACGCAAGGATAATTCGCACGCGGCTCGAGGTGCCGGACCCGCGGCGGGCCCGGCGGCGACCGGCCGGAGGAGCGATCATGACCAGGATCCTCGGAGAAGCGCAGAGCGGACGTTCCTTCTGGCTCGTGCTCCTGCTCGCGGTGGCGCTCCTGGTCGGCGTCTCGACCACGGCCGCGCGTGCGGAAGCGGCCGCGATGGCGCGGATCGAGCGCGATCTCGGCGCCTTGCACGTCCTGACCGAAAGCCTGGACGGTGCGGCGTCGCGGCGGATCCCGGCGCCGATCCATCCGGCGCTCGCCGACGGCAGCGAAGATTATCTCCGGAACGCGTCGGTGCGGCGGATCGTGGCGCTGCAGCGGCGGCTCGGGGCGCTCGAGGAGATCGCGACCGGGGCCCCGAGCGGGGCGAGCTCGCGCCGGGCGCTGGCGCGGGAAGCCGACCGCCTGCACTGGCTGCTCCTGGCGCCGGCCGGCGATCCCGCGCTCGCCGCCGACCTCGGCCCGACGCTGCAGCGGATGTCGCTCGCCTGGGCGGCGCTGGTGCGACCGGTGGCCGCGGGCAGCGTGGTCCCGGAGCCGCCCCTGATCCTGAGAGGCCGGCCCCTCTGAGCCACCCCGGCCGGCGCGCCCGGCGCCGCGCCCAGTGGTGCATCGTCGCCATGCGCGGGCCAGGCCGGCTCCCGGGTGGAACCCGGCGCTCGGC
This sequence comes from Geminicoccaceae bacterium, assembly GCA_036375275.1. Lineage (GTDB taxonomy): Bacteria > Pseudomonadota > Alphaproteobacteria > Geminicoccales > Geminicoccaceae > DASUSF01. The sequence continues at coordinate 11,378 of DASUSF010000476.1, forward strand.
GCATGCATCCCGCGCGCGTCCGCTTTATGGTGCGCGCCATGGCCGGTCCCGACTTCGTCGCCCGCTCATCCTGGCATCGGCTCGCCGCGCTCGGACTGACGCTCCTGATCGGCGCCGCCGGCGGTGCGGGCTTCGCCCTGTTCTCGCTGCCGCTCGCCTGGCTGCTCGGCGCGCTCGGCGCGACCACGCTCGCGAGCTTCGCCCGGCTGCCGCTGCATCTGCCGGCGCCGCTCCGGCACACCATGATCGCGGTCGTCGGCGTGATGCTCGGCAGCGCCTTCACGCCGGAGCGCCTCGCCGATGCCGGCCGCTGGCTGCCGAGCCTCGCGGCGCTGCCGGTCTACGTGCTGGTGGTCGGCGTGGTGATCTTCGCCTACATCCGCCGCTTCAGCGACTTCGACCTGAAGACCACGTTCTTCGCCGCGGCGCCGGGCGGGCTCGGCGAGATGATCGCGCTCGGCGACCAGATGGGCGCCGACGTGCGCAAGGTGTCGCTGGTGCACGCCACCCGCCTGACCTTCATCGTCTTCACGATCCCCTGGCTCGCCGCCGGATTCGGCACGGGCGCGGCGACGCCGCCGGACGCGGTGGCCGCCACGCCGGCGCCGCTCGAGATCCTGATCCTGGCGGTCGCCGCGGTGCTGGGGTTCCTCATCGCCGCCCGGCTCCGCCTGCCGGCCGCGCCCTTCCTCGGACCGCTGCTCGGCAGCATGCTGGTCCACCTGACCGGCTGGGTCCACGGCGCGCCGCCCTACGTCCTGCTCGCGATCGCCCAGGTGGTGATCGGCGCCGCGGTCGGAGCGCGCTTCGCCGGGATCCCGCTCGCTCTCGTCGGCCGGGCGATGCTGCTCGGCGCCGGCGCCACCCTCATCATGCTGGTGATCACGGCCGCCTTCGCGATGGTCCTGACGCCGCTCACCGGCTACGGCTTTCCCCTCCTCCTCCTCGCCTTCATCCCTGGCGGCTTCACCGAGATGAGCCTGATCGCGCTCGCCATGGGGGTCGACCCGGCGTTCGTCGTGACCCATCATTCGCTGCGCGTGTTCCTCGTGGTCTCGATCGCGCTGCCGGCCTACGTGTGGCTCGACCGCAGCGGCCGGCTGACGTCGCCCGCGGACGATGCGACCGAGCCGGCGGACTGACCACCCACGGCGGGCGGTTGCTGCGCCGTGCCGGAACCAGATGCGCGGGCCAGGGTTTCTGCTACCTTCCCGCCCTGCTGAAGCTGCCTCGCGGGATGCATGATGCCGGAGCGGCAGGCTCTTCTCGTTGCCAACCGGCAGAGCCTCGCCGGCGCCACGGACCTGTCCGAAGGGCTGGCGCGGCTGAAGGGCGCGGGCATTTCGGTCGACGAGCACACGGTCGACGATCCGCTGCTGATCCCCGGGCTGATCGCCGCGAAGGCGCCGAGCCACGACCTGATCGTCATCGGCGGCGGGGACGGGACCATGAACCTCGCCGCCGACGCACTCGTGGCCGCCGGGAAGCCGCTCGGCATCATCCCGATCGGCACCGCCAACGATCTCGCCCGGACCCTCGGCATCCCGCCCTCGGTGCCGGAGGCGTGCGCGGTGATCGCCGCCGGGCGCACCCGGCGGATCGACCTCGGCCGCGCCAACGGCAGCCACTTCTTCAATGTGGCGAGCATCGGGCTCTCGGCCGAGGTGGCGCGCCACCACCGGGGCGCCCGGAAGCGCTGGCTCAAGGTCCTGAGCTATCCGCTCAGCGTCTGGGACGCCTTCCAGACCACCCGGCCGTTCCGCGCCTGGCTGCGCTGCGACGACCAGGAGATCCGGGTGCGCGCGATCCAGATCACGGTCGGCAACGGCCGCCACTACGGCGGCGGAATGACCATCGCCGAGGATGCGGCGATCGATGATCAGCGGCTCGACGTCTACTGCCTCAAGCCCTTAAGCTTCTGGACCCTGCTGATCCTGTTCCCCGCGCTGCGCCGCGGCCGGTTGGGCAACCTGGAGCCGATCCTGGTGATGCGCGGAAGCGAGGTGGAGGTGCGCACCCGGCGGACGCTCCGGGTCAACACCGACGGCGAGCTGACGACGCGGACCCCGGTGCTGTTCGAGGTGGCGCCGCACGCGCTCGAGGTCTTCGTGCCGCCGGCCGTCGCCGGCTGACGAGGAGGAAGCATCATGCTGCGCGACGAGCTTGAGGTCTGCCTGAACGACGTCCTGGTGGCCCTGCAGGAGGCGGCCGACGGCCACGAGTCGGCGGCGCCGCAGGTTGGGGAGCGCCCGGAGGCTGCGCTCCTGCGGCAGCTCGTCGAGCGGCGCCGCGCCGACGCTCAGGATCTCGCCGGGCGGCTCCGCGCCATGGGCGCCCGGCCGCGGGAAGCGGACAGCGAGTACGAGACGGTGCTCGGCATGTTCGCCCAGGTCAAGGCGAGCCTCGCGCCGGACGAGGTGGAGAGCCTGCTCGAGGACCGTGCCGAGGCCGAGGCCCGGATCGTCGACATGGCCGACCTCGCGCTCGCCTGCGACGACCTCCCGGGCGACGTGGCGGACCTGCTCGAGAAGCTGAAGGCGGACGCCCGGCGGGCCGCGGGCGAGCTCGGCCCGACCGACGTCTGATCCGGTCCATCGCACCTTGGCGGAGATCGCCCTGATCCTCGGCCACCCGCGCCCGGACGGCAGCTACTGCCGGGCGCTGGCCGGGGCCTATGCCGACGCCGCCCGCGCAGCCGGCCATCGGGTGACCCTGATCGAGGTCGCCGCGCTCGAGGGCGATCCGGTGCTCCGCGACCCGGCCCGGCACCAGCGCGGCGAGGTGCCAGAGGCGCTCCGCCCGGCGCAGGAGGCGATCGGGCGGGCGAAGCACCTGGTCGTGATCTACCCGCTCTGGCTCGGCGCCATGCCGGCGCTGCTCAAGGGCTTCCTGGAGCAGGTCATGACGCCCGGCTTCGCGTACACCATGGGCGACGGCGCCAAGGGGAGGTGGACCAAGGGGCTGAAGGGCAAGTCCGCCCGGATCATCGTCACCATGGGCATGCCGGCCTTCGTCTACCGCTGGTATTTCGGCGCCCACAGCCTCAAGAGCCTGAAGCGCAACATCCTCGGCTTCTGCGGCGTCGGGCCGATCCGGGCGACGTTGTTCGGCGGCATCGAGGCGGTGGACGACGCCAGGCGGAGGGGCTGGCTGGAGCAGGTCGCGGATCTCGGGCGGCGCGCCGCCTGAGCGGCGCCCGGGGCTTGGCGGCACCGGCAAACTCGGACAGCATGGCGTCAGACAACAGCAAGAACGGCGGAGGCTTCGTCATGACGAGATTGAGCAGGCTGCTCGCGGGGGCGGCGCTCGCCCTGGCGCCGATCGCGGCGCACGCCGAGGCCTGGGACATGCCGGTCGCCTATCCGGCGAGCAACTACCACACCGAGAACGCGGTGCAGTTCGCCGAGGACGTCGCGGAGATGACCAACGGCGAGCTCGAGATCACCGTCCATCCGGGCGGCTCGCTCTACAAGGGCGACGAGATCAAGCGGGCCGTGCAGACCGGACAGGCGCAGATCGGCGAGCGGCTGATCTCCGCGCTCGCCAACGAGAACCCGCTGTTCGGGATCGACGCCCTGCCGTTCCTCGCGACCAGCTTCGAGGAGGCGAAGAAGCTTTACGAGGCGTCCAAGCCGGTGCTCGAGGAGGTCCTCGCCGAGCAGAACCTGAAGCTGCTCTACGCGGTCCCCTGGCCGCCGCAGGGCCTCTACACCCAGAAGCCGATCGAATCCAAGGCGGACATGGCCGGGGTCAAGTTCCGCGCCTACAACGCCGCGACCGCTCGGGTGGCGGAGCTGATGGGCGCGGTCCCGACCCAGATCGAGGAGGCCGAGCTCGCCCAGGCCTTCGCGACCGGGGTCGCCGAGAGCATGATCAGCTCGGGCTCGACCGGCTACGACCGCAAGATGTGGGAGCACACCAGCCACTGGTACGACGCCCAGGCGTGGCTGCCCAAGAACATGGTGATCGTCAACCAGGACGCCTTCGACGGCCTGCCGGAGGACCTGCAGCAGGCGCTGCTGGACGCCGCCGCCGCGGCGGAGGAGCGGGGCTGGCAGAAGGCCGAGGAGCTGGCCGACTGGTACAAGGAGCAGCTCGCCGCCGAAGGCATGGAGGTCGGACCGCCGGGCGAGCAGCTCAAGCAGGACTTCGAGGAGATCGGCGAGACCATGACCCAGGAGTGGCTGAAGGAGGCCGGCGAGAAGGGCCAGCTGGTGATCGACGCCTACGAGCGGGCCGCGGGCTGATCCTCGGGCGGCGCGGGCCGGCCCACCACCGGCCTGCGCCGCAGTCCCCATGCGCCGGCTCCTGGACACGCTCTACACCGGCTGCGGCGTGCTCGCGGCCCTGTTCCTGGTCGCGATCGGAGTCCTGGTCCTGACCAGCATCACCACCCGGCTGCTCGGGCTGACCGTGCCGGGCCTCACCAACTACGCCGGCTACTGCATGGCCGCCTCGTCGTTCCTGGCGCTCGCCTACACGCTCCGGAAGGGCGGGCACATCCGGGTCTCGATCCTGCTCCAGCACCTGGACGGCTGGCGCAGACGGGCGGCGGAGCTCTGGTGCCTCGGCGTGGGTTTCCTGCTCGCCGTCTGGTTCGCCTGGTACAGCGTCAAGATGGTCCGGGTCTCGGTGCAGATCCACGACATCAGCCCGGGCCCCGACGCGACGCCGCTCTGGATCCCGCAGATCGCCATGGCGGTCGGCACCACGGTGCTCGCGATCGCCTTGCTCGACCGCCTGATCGAGGTGGCCCGGGGCGGTCCGATCGAGGAGCAGCAGGAGCAGATCGAGTAGCAGGTCCTCGGCTACGGCAGCCAGTCGCCGAGGATCTGCTCGACCGTATAGGGGCAGGCCTCGGGCAGCCTCTCCGCAGCCTCGTCCTCGCCATAGTCGCGCAGAGTGGACGCGGTGTCGTCGCGGACTTCCCGGAACAGCTCGGGGAGCTCCCGGCCCAGGATCTGGCGAAGCCCCGGCGTGATGTCTCGCCTGAGGCGTCGCCGGTGCTCCCGGATCGATCGACGCCAGAGATTGCGCGGTTCCGAAGCGGGGCTGTGCTCGAGCTTCAAGAAGTGTTCAATGATGACCGATGCGGTGTTCAGGACCTTGCTTCTCTCGCTCTTGCCCAAGTCTTCAACCTCCTCCACGAGGTTGTCGAGATCGAGCTCGTCGAAGCGCCGGGCGCGCAAAAGCTCGGCCTGACGCTCCGTCCACACGTAGAAGTCCTCGTCATAGAGATCCGGACGTTCCAGGACCTTGGCCATCGGTCGTCCTCCATCGGCGCGGCGATCATGACATGGTGCCGGGTGATGCGGCAACGAGACGGCAAGGCTGCTTGACCGGGCTTGGCCGCTCACCGATGGTCGCCCGACACGTTCGGGTGGAGGTCCGAGCCGGCATGGACGAAGCGCTCCTCACCGCCGTGTTCCTCGCCGTCCTGTTCTTCCTGCTCGGCTCCGGCATCTGGGTCGGGCTGGCCCTGCTCGGGGTCGCGTTCGTCGGCATGGAGCTGTTCACCAGCCGGCCGGCGGGCGACGCCATGGTCACGACGATCTGGACCGCGAGCTCGTCGTGGACCCTCACCGCGCTGCCGCTGTTCATCTGGATGGGCGAGATTCTGTTCCGCACCCGGCTGTCCGAGAACCTGTTCCGGGGGCTCGCGCCCTGGCTCGCCCGCCTCCCGGGCGGGCTGCTGCACGTCAACGTCGCCGGCTGCGCGCTGTTCGCCGCGATCTCCGGGAGCTCGGCCGCGACCGTCGCCACGGTCGGCCGGATGTCGATCCCGGAGCTGCGCGCCCGGAACTACAGCGAGAAGATGACCATCGGCACCCTCGCCGGCGCGGGCACGCTGGGGCTCCTGATCCCGCCCTCGATCATCCTGATCGTCTACGGCGTCACCGTGAACGAATCGATCGCCAAGCTGTTCATCGCCGGCATCCTGCCCGGGATCATGCTGGCGCTGCTCTTCATGAGCTTCATCGCGATCCGTGCGCTGATCTTCCCAGGCACCATGCCCGAGCGCGAGGCCGCCCTGCCGCTCCGGGACAAGATCAGGCTCTCGATCCACCTCGTGCCGGTGATCTGCCTGATCCTCGCCGTGCTCGGATCGATCTACACCGGGATCGCGACCGCGACCGAGGCGGCTGTCCTCGGCGTCGCGGGCGGGCTCGTGTTGTCCACCGCGCAGGGCTCGCTGACCCGCGAGAGCTTCGTCGAGAGCCTGCTCGGCGCGACCCGCACCTCGAGCATGATCGCCCTGATCCTCGCCGGCTCCGCCTTCCTGTCGCTCGCGATGGGGTTCACGGGCCTGCCCCGGAAGCTCGCGGAAGGCATCGGCGCGCTCGAGCTTGCGCCGCTGGCGCTGATCCTGATGCTGACCGTGTTTTACATCGTGCTCGGCTGCTTCCTCGACGGGATCTCGACCGTGGTCCTGACGATGGCGGTGGTCGAGCCGATGATCCGCGAGGCGGGGATCGACCTGCTCTGGTTCGGGATCTACCTCGTGATCGTGGTCGAGATGGCGCAGATCACCCCGCCGGTCGGCTTCAACCTGTTCGTGCTGCAAGGGATGACGGGGCACGACATCGGCTTCATCGCGCGCGCCGCGCTGCCAATGTTCTTCATCATGTGCATCGGCGTCGCCTGCGTCATCGCCTTCCCGGAGATCGTGACCTTCCTGCCCGCCCGGCTTTGACTTCGGCCAAGCAACCTGGCGCCGGCAACTTGCTTCGTCTCCAGCTCCACGTCAGGGAGCAAACAACACTCGCCAATCTGGAGAACAAATCCGCCGCATAGAAGTTCTTAGCGGGACGTTTCTTCGTGCAGAAGGATGCCAGCGATGCGAATCGCCCAGGTTGCACCGCTCTACGAAGCCGTCCCGCCCAAGCTGTACGGCGGGACGGAGCGTATCGTGGCCTATCTGACGGATGCCTTGGTCGACCTCGGCCACGACGTCACCCTGTTCGCTACCGCGGATGCGACGACCAGGGCGCGCCTGGTGCCGTGCCGCGACCAGGCGATCCGGCTGGACCCGGACCTCAAGTCGGACCTCGCCGCTCATCTCACGATGCTCGAGCGGGTCCGCTGGCAGGCGGAAGCATTCGACATCATCCACTTCCATGTCGATCTTCTGCAGTTTCCGATCTTCCGCGACATCGCCCGATGCACGGTGACGACCCTGCACGGGCGCCTCGACCTGAAGGACCTGCCCCAGGCCTACGCGCGCTTCCCCATGTTCCCGCTGGTCTCCATCTCGAACGCTCAGCGCGCCCCGGTTCCGGACGCCAGCTGGGTCGCGACGGTGCACCACGGGCTGCCGTCGCATCTCCTGCCTTTCACGCCGGTCCCGGCCGGAGGCTATCTGGCCTTTCTCGGCCGGATCTCGCCCGAGAAGCGTCCCGACCGCGCGATCGAGATCGCGAAGCGCGCGGGCGTGCCACTCAAGATCGCCGCCAAGGTCGATGCCGCCGACCGGGAGTACTTCAAGCACACGATCGAGCCCCTGCTCGACCACCCGCTGGTCGAGTTCATCGGCGAGATCGGGGACGCGGCGAAGGGCGCGTTCCTCGGCAACGCGCTGGCGGTCCTGTTCCCGGTCGACTGGCCGGAGCCGTTCGGCCTGGTCATGATCGAGGCCATGGCGTGCGGAACGCCCGTGATCGCGTGGCGCCGCGGGTCGGTGCCCGAGGTGATCGAGCACGGGGTGAGCGGGATCCTGGTCGACGACATGGACGGCGCGGTCCACGCGGTGCGCCGGATCTGGCAGATCGACCGGAGCGGTGTCCGCAGCACCTTCGAGCGCCGCTTCACTGCCGAAACCATGGCGCGAGCCTACCTGAGGGTCTACCATGACCGGCTTCGGACGATGCCGGACCGGATGCTGCCTGCCCTAGGCGGAGACGAAATGCCCCGACTGCTCCAGTGACGAACGACCAACCGACGCTCCCCGAGCGGGGCGATCACGAGGAGCACCCGGGCGTCGAGGCCGGCAGCACGACGCTTGCGGCCGCGTCGCCGCAGGCGGCCGCCAGGGTCCACGTCCTCAAGCATGGCGACACCTTCGCGGTGTGCGACGGCTTCGGGGACATGGTCGGCCGGATCGAGCGGGTGGGCGCCCGCGCCGGCCCGGATGGTCTGTTCCAGGACGACACCCGGATCCTGTCGCGCTACGTCATGACCGTCACCGGCGGGCGGCCGGTCCTGTTGAGCTCGCACGTCAGCGGCGACAACGTCCTGCTCGTCGTCGACCTGACCAACCCGGACCTCCGGCTGGCCGCGGCCGGGAGCGTGCCCGAGGGCACGCTGCACATCCGCCGCTCCAGGTTTCTCTGGCAGGGGCGGATGCTCGAGGAGATCCGGGTGCGCAACTTCGCCGCCCGGCCGCTCCGTCTTCCCCTCGAGTTCGGGTTCGGCGCCGACTTCCGCGACGTCTTCGAGGTGCGGGGCGCGGTGCGCGACGAGCGCGGCCTTCACCTCGCCGACCGGATCGAGGAGGCCGCCCTGGCACTGGCGTACCAGGGCCGCGATGGCCGCACCCGAACGGTCTGGATCGAGGCTTCCATGCCCGCCGAGGTGCATGGCCGGAGCGTCCGCTTCACGCTCGACGTCGGGGCGCGCGACGAGACCTTCCTGCTGCTCTCGATCGGCCCGGAACGCCTGCCGACGCCGCCGCCCGACCGGACGGCGCACCGCCGCGCGGCTGCCGCCGCCCGCCGCGCCGCGAGGCGGACCGTCGCGCGGGGCGCGCGCGTGCGGACCTCGAACGAGCTGTTCGACAGCTGGCTGAAGCGGGCGCGCGCGGACCTCGGGCTGCTGATCACCGACCTCGAGACCGGCCCCTATCCCTATGCCGGCATCCCCTGGTTCAGCACCCCCTTCGGCCGCGATGCGATCATCACCGCCCTCGAGGTGCTGTGGCTCGACCCGACGGTCGCCCGCGGCGTGCTCGGCTTCCTCGCCGCGCGCCAGGCGCACGAGGTGGTGCCGTTCCGCGACGCCGAGCCCGGCAAGATCATGCACGAGACCCGCAAGGGCGAGATGGCCCTGCTCGGCGAGGTGCCGTTCCTCGATTACTACGGCGGCGTCGACACCACGCCCCTGTTCGTCATGCTCGCCGGTGCCTACGTCGCCCGGACCCACGACGCCGACTTCGCCCGGGTGCTCTGGCCGGCGGTCGAGGCGGCGCTCGCCTGGATCGACCGCTACGGCGATGCCGACGGCGACGGCTTCGTCGAGTACGAGCGCCAGTCGGCGACCGGGCTGGTCAACCAGGGCTGGAAGGACTCGCACGATTCGGTGTTCCACGCCGACGGCAGCGACGTGATCGGGCCGATCGCGCTGTGCGAGGTGCAGGGCTACGTCTATGCCGCCCGGCGTGGCGCGGCCGATCTCGCCGACGCGACGGGCCAGCACGAGCGGGCACGAGAGCTGCGCGCCGCCGCGGCGCTCCTCAGGGAGCGCTTCGAGGAGGCCTTCTGGTGCGAAGAGATCGGCACCTACGCGCTCGCGCTGGATGGGGCGAAACGGCAGTGCCGGGTGGCGGCGTCCAACGCCGGCCAGGTCCTGTTCACCGGCATCGCGTCGCCGGAGCGCGCCCGCCGCGTCGCCGACCAGCTGCTCGGGCCGGACTTCTTCTCCGGCTGGGGGGTCCGCACCCTCGCGAGAAGCGCCGTCCGCTACAACCCGATGTCCTACCACAACGGCTCGATCTGGCCGCACGACTGCGCCCTGATCGCGGGCGGGCTCGGCCGCTACGGCCTGACGGGGCATGCCGCCCGGCTGCTCTCGGCGCTCGCCGATGCCGCAGCGGCGTTCGACGACCGCCGCCTGCCGGAGCTGTTCTGCGGCTTTCCGCGCCGGGCCGGCGAGGCGCCGACCTCCTACCCGGTCGCCTGCCTGCCGCAGGCCTGGGCGAGCGGGGCGGTCTATCTCATGCTCCAGGGCTCGCTCGGCATCACCCTCGACGCCGTCCAGCACCGCATCACGGTCACTAACCCGGCGCTGCCGCCGACGCTGCAGGAGGTGGTGGTGCGGAAGCTCCGGATCGGCGACGCCACCGCCTCCCTCCGGTTCAGCCTGCGCGGCGGGGTGGTCGAAGCGAGCCTGATCGGCGCCGACGGCGACGTCACGCTCGCGATGCGGGTGCGCACGCTCCAGGCGTGAGGCGGCTCAGCCCGCCCGGTCGTCGCCGACCGCTTCCGCCTCGCTGAAGGCGAACAGCGGGTCGCTCCCGCTCCTCACCACCTCGTCCGTGATCACGACCTCCTCGACGCCGCGGAGGGAGGGGAGCTCGAACATGGTCTCGAGCAGGATGGTCTCCATGATCGAGCGGAGGCCGCG
>DASUSF010000477.1:0-3390 GCA_036375275.1 Geminicoccaceae bacterium
CCAGACCACGATGATGCGCTCTCGATGGTCGTGATCGCCTCGATGATCGGCGCCCGCGGTCTCGGCGAGCAGGTGCTGCCCGGGATCCAGCGGCTCGACGTCGGCCGGGGGCTGGAGGCGGGGATCGCGATCGTGGCGCTCGCCCTGGTGCTCGACCGGATCAGCCAGGCCTACGGCCGGAAGACCAGGGCGAGCCAGCTCCAGACGGCCGGAGACAGGTAGATGGCGAAGATCGAGGTCCGGAGCGTCTCCAAGATCTTCGGACCCGGCGGTGGCGCCGGAGGTCAGCGGGGCTGGGAGCGCATCACCGCGGTCCAGAACGCGTCCCGGGCGAGGAACCGCTCGGCGGTGTCGTTCGGGCTGGAGGCGAGCAGGACCAGGGCGTAGCCCGGCAGCCGCTCGAGCGACCCGCCGATCGACGCGAGGCCGTGCTGGGCGGTCCAGCGGGCGGCCGCCCGGGCGCGCACGAAGTCCCGCCCGAGGATGTAGGTGAGGGCCTGATCCGGCTCGCTCACCTCGACCCCTTCGTCAAGCTCGAGAAGCACGCCGGTCACCAGCGACCGGCTCCAGAGGGCGAAGCGCGCGATCGCGTCGCGGCTCTCGGCGGCCGGCGGCTCCGCCATCGGCCGCTGGCAGGTGCCGTTCACCAGGTCGGTCAGCCCCTGCGGCCGGAGCATCCCCTCGGCCTGCCGGACGAAGTAGGTGTCGAAGGTTTCGGCGCGGTCCGGCCAGCCCAGAAACTCGACCTGACGCAGCAGGTCCAGGGTCATCTGCTGCGCGAACCGCCAGCTGTCGGGCAGCGTCCGCTGCAGGAACCGCACGGACCTGCTGCGCTCGACAGACCCCTCCGGCGGGGCTGCATGATGGCCTCGGGATTTCCGGAAGACGCCCGGTCCGCCCGGTCGGTCATGATCGGTCACGGCGCTCTCTCGACTGACTGAGCACCATTCAACCTGAAGTAGATCAGCTTTGCAACCTCACCCCCGGACGATGACCTCGACCACCGGGTCCGGGCGATGCATCCTGCTGAGGAGCACGCGATCGAAGCGCCGGGTCACGGCGAGCGCCGCCTCGGCCGCCTGCCGCGCCCTGATCAGCCAGACGGGGTCGTCCACCGCGTTGATCACCGGCACGACCCTCGCATCGCCGACGTTCTGCAGCGCGCCCGTGGCGCTGGCGAGCAGCCGCGCCAGATGCTCGGGTCCGATCGTGCCCCCCGGGGCGAGGCCGATCACCCGGCTCAGGCGGTCGACCCGATGGCCGACCCGCTCGTCGAGCGGACGACCGATCGCCTGCACGGAGACCACCGGCAGGACGAGATCGGCGCCCGGCGGCAGCACCGGCTCGGCCTCGGCGGGGGCCTTGATCAGCCGCATCCGCGCGCCGTCGGCCTTGACCAGCGTGACGGCGAAGCCGAGCGCCCGGTGCAGCCGCGCGACCTCGCCCGGCGCCACGCCGCCCAGCCGCTGCGGGTTGCTCGACGGCGCCGCGTACGCGAGCGACGGGTGGTCGGCCAGCAGATCCCGAAGCCGCTGCTCGAGCCGCTCCGGCGGCTCGACCAGCACCGGGCGGTCGGGATCGGCCGCAAACGGGGCGACCAGGACCGTGGCCGTGGCGCCCACGGGGGCGACCCCGACCAGCCGGAGAGCCTCGGCGAGGCGGGCGAGGGTCGACTTCTTGCCGCCTGCGCCGACCGCGCAGATCAGGCCGCGGCGGGCGGCCAGCGCATCCAGCAGCCGGTCGGCGGCTTCGCGATCCATGCTCCCGTTCTCCTCGAGCGACCGGAATCCCGCCGCCCCCTCCGCCACCGCTGGCCAATGGCAGGAAGCCTGCACGGAAAGCGACAGGGGGGACGCCGGTCATCCGGCGCCGCGCGGCGCTCGGACCGATTATCCGGCGGCGGCACCGTCCCGCAAGCGGCAAGGTGGGCGGGCCGGGAATGTCGCCGCGCTCACGTGTCGCCGTCCTCCGCCGCGCGCCCGGGCGGTTCCTCGCCGCTGCCGCCGAAGCGGAAGTCCCGGACCAGCGACCCCCGACGTCGAAGACGGTCAGCGCCGTCGGCGGGACAGCGACCCAGCGGCTGAAGAGATGGCTCCAGAGTCCTCCTCGGCATCCTCCTGCTCCACGGCCCGACTCCGGGTGTGCAGCTGTTCGATCCCTACGGCACCACGCTCCATAGGCTCATCTTCAGCCTGTTCCTGGCCAACATCTCGTTCGTGGGCATCGGCTCCAAGGCGTTGCGGCTGGCCGCGCGCGATCCCGCCACTGTCGACCCGGAATGGCCGCCGTGCCGTTCGGATGTGCTATCCTGTTCCTCGGAGGTCCCGATGGCCAAGGCACTGGACGATCTTCCGGGCCGGATGACGGTCGAAGAGTTCCTGGAGTGGCTGGACCGCTGGCCCGATGACCCCGCGTTCGAGCTGATCGAAGGCGTTCCGGTCGCGATGGCGCCGGGCCGGGCGATCCACGCCCGGTTGAAGGCCGAGATCTGGCTCGCCCTCCGGGAGGGCATCCGCGCGGCCGAGCTGCAATGCGAGGCGTTCATCGACGGCATCGGCATCCGCGTCGACGAATGGTCCGTCTACCAGCCGGATGTGATGGTCCACTGCGGCGAGCGGGTCGATGATGAGAGCAGGCTGGTGCCCGAACCGATCATCGTCGTCGAGGTGCTCTCGCCGACCACGCAGCACGTCGACACGGGGCGCAAGCTCGAAGGCTATTTCCGGGTCCCGAGCATCGTCCACTACCTGATCGCGCCGACCGACCGGCGGGTGGTGATCCACCATCGTCGCGCCGACGACGAGCGGATCGAGACCCGGATCGTCACGAGCGGCCCGCTCGAGCTCGACCCGCCCGGGATCAGCCTCGACGTCGAGCGCCTGTACGGCTGAAGCGCGCCTGGGGCGCGCGGCGCAGGTCCGGAATGCGCGCGGACGCGTCTGGAAAATGATATCCTCGATCGAGCGCGGTCGGGGCCGGCGAGGTGAGGCCGGGCCGGGGCGCGTTGTTGGTCGTGCAGAACCAGAAATCAGGAGGCTTGGACATGATCAGGGTGGGGCTGGCCGCGGGTGCGGCCTGCGTGCTCGCTTCGGGCGCCTTCGCGCAGGACGCGGAGCCGCTCAAGATCGGCGTGACCGCGACCCTCGAGGGCACCTACACCGTGCTCGGCGAGGACGGCATGCGCGGGTTCGAGGTGGCGCTGCGGGAGTGGGACAAGACCGCGGGCGGGCGGCCGCTCGAGATCATCGTCGCCTCGACCGATGCGAGCCCGGATTCGGCGGTGCGCGCGGTCCGCAAGCTGGTCGAGCAGGACGAGGTCGACGTGGTGATCAGCCCGCTCTCGGGCTCGGAAGGCATCGCGATCCGCGACTTCGCCAAGACCAAGCCCGA
>DASUSF010000478.1:0-5737 GCA_036375275.1 Geminicoccaceae bacterium
CAGGCTCGCCTGATGGAAAACCTAGTGCACGCATCGCCTCTGACGAGGGAGCAGACGCATCAAGCCGATCCTTCGATCTGCACCTGCATCATCCCGGCCCGGGCCGGACCCGCCTGCCGCATCTCTCCTCGTCGATAACGCGGAACGACATTAGCAACCGGCGGGAGCCCGTACAACCGAGACCACGGTCCCACGCGCCTACGAAATCATCGGGCAATTGAGCTTTCCGCCCAGACGTCGTACCCGAGGGTGCAATTCAACCAGGCTGCGAGCGCGCGCGCCCCGCGGCCTGGCCGCGTGAGACCCGAATCGGTCGCGCCCGTCCCGGTCGCGCAGCTGCGGTGCAAGGTCGCATCCTTGGGATCGAGTGTTGCGGAGATGGTACATGCCCCTGGTCGTCGCGCTCCTCCTGATCCTGGCGCTCGGGGTCGGGCTGCCGATGCCGCCGGCGGGCGCCGAGCAGCCTCGGGCGGAGGAGGACGAGGAGCGCCTGACGCTGCTCGTGCCGGCCGGCGCCGGGGGCGGCACGGACGCCGTCGCACGCCGGCTCGCGCTGCTCCTGAACGAGCCGCTCGGCGTGCCGGTCGACGTGCTGAACCGGCCGGGCGGCGGCGGCGCCGAGGCGATGGAGGCGCTCCGCGGCGCCAGCCCGGACGGCCTCACCCTCGGGATCCTGACCGCCACGGCGCTGCGCGTCGCCGGGCCCGGCGGGTTCGCGCCCCTGCTCCTGTTCAACCTCGACGCGCCGGCGCTGCACCTCCCCGCCGGCCTCGGTGCGGAGGCGCAGGTCGACGCGATCATCGACGGCGCGATCGCCGCTTCGGGCGGCCCGGCGGGCTCGCTGCCTCACCTCGCGCTCGCCCATCTCGCGGCCGCGCGGGGCGGGCGGCTCCCCCCGTCGAGCTGGCAGCCGGCGGCGGATGGGACGGCCGCGCTTCAGGCGCTCGCCGCCGGCCGCGTCGGGGCGGTCGTGGCGACATCGGACGAGGCGGACGGGCTCCGGCGCGCCGGCGCGGTGCAGACGATCGGCGGCGAAGCCGCGGGCCTGCCGCGCACGCTCGGCGGCTGGCGCGGGCTGGTCGCGCCCGCGGGGCTTCCCCGCAGGCGGAGCGAGGCGATCGTCGCCGCCGCCCGGGCAGCGGTCGCGAGCGAGGCCTTCCAGGACTTCCTCGAGATCCGCGGCTACGCCCCGGCCGACCTCGGACCGGCCGCCTTCGCATCCTTCCTGGAAACCTTCAGCCAGGAGCTGGAACGCGCCGCCCGCGGCCTCGACTGATCCGGATCAAGGGGCCCCCCGCCGACGGCGTCGGATGCGGCGCGGCTTGCGGTTCGGCGGCGGTCGTTTAGATTTCGCCGATCAACGTGGTGCGGCGCCGCTCGAACGGTGCCGGCCGGATCAGGGAGGAACGGCATGATCAGAAAAGCGTCTGCGCTCGCCCTTGCGGCGGCGCTCGCGGCGATGGCGGGCACGGCGGCGGAGGCCGCCTATCCGGAGCGGCCGATCACCCTCATCGTGCCCTGGGCAGCGGGCGGCGGCACGGACGCCACCGGGCGGATCCTGGCGAGCATGATGGAGCAGGAGCTGGGCGTGCCCGTGAACGTCGTGAACCGGACGGGCGGCTCGGGCGTGGTCGGCCACTCGGCGATCGCGACCGCCCAGCCCGACGGCTATACGCTTGGCGTGGTCACGGTCGAGCTCACCATGATGCACTGGCAGGGGCTGACCGAGCTCACCTACGAGGACTATACGCCCCTGGCCTTGTACAACGCGGACCCGGCGGGCCTCCAGGTCGCGGCCGACAGCGAGTGGCAGACCGCCCAGGACGTGCTCGACGCGATCGAAGCCAGCCCGGGCGAGTACAAGTCCTCCGGCACCGGCCAGGGCGGCATCTGGCACCTGGCGCTGGCCGGGATGCTGGCCGAAGCCGGCATCGCTCCGGATGCGGCCCCCTGGGTCCCGAGCCAGGGCGCGGCCCCGGCGATGCAGGACCTGGCCGCCGGTGGCGTCCAGATCGTGACCTGCTCGGTCCCCGAGGCGCAGGCGATGCTCGAGGCGGGGCGGGCCAAGAGCCTGGCGGTGATGGCCGACGAGCGGATCCCGGCCTTCCCCGACGTGCCGACCCTGAAGGAGGCGACCGGCCTCGACTGGAAGGTCGCGGCGTGGCGCGGGATCGCCGGACCGGCCGGCCTGCCGCAGGAGGTCTCCGACACGATCACGCCCCTGCTCAAGAAGATCCACGAGAGCGAGCAGTTCAACGACTTCATGGCCCAGCGCGGCTACGGCGTGGTCTGGCGGGACGCCGAGGGCTTCCACGAGTGGATGGCCGAGAGCGACCAGGCCCTCGGCGAGGTCATGAAGGCGGTCGGGCTCGCCCAGTAGCCCCGCCCGCGGCCCTCAGCTTCGGGAGGAGGGGCAGGTGCGCATCAACGACGCCGTGATCGGCAGCGTGCTGATCGTCTTCGCTCTGGCCATGATCGGCGTCACGCGCACCTTCCCCGCCATGCCCGGCCAGGACTACGGCCCGGCGCTGTTCCCGACCCTGATCGGGATCGGGCTGATCATCACCGGCGCGATCCTCGTCGCGGGCGGCGTGGCGCGGCGCCGGACCGAGCCCTGGTTCCAGGGCGGCGACTGGCTGCGCTCCCGCCGGCACACCGCCTGCTTCCTTTCGATCATCCTCGGCCTGCTGGCCTACATCCTGGTCTCGGACTGGCTCGGCTTCATCCTGACCTCGCTGATCCTGCTGACCGTCTGGCTGGTCCTGTTCCGTGGCGGCAAGCCGGTGTCGTCGTTCGTGATCGCGCTCGGCGTCACGCTTGCGGTCAACTACGCCTTCACGACCTTTCTCCTGGTCCCGCTGCCGCTCGGGCTGCTCGAGCCGGTCATCTACTGATGCCGCTCTCCGGCTTCGAGACCGCCCTCGGCCTGGTCTTCGACCCCTACGTGCTGCTGGTCATCCTGCTCGCCGCGCTGTTCGGCCTGTTCGTCGGCGCGCTGCCCGGCCTGACCGCGACCATGGCGACCGCGCTTCTGGTCCCGATCACGTTCTTCATGGACCCGGTGCCGGCGATCGGCGCGATCGTCGCCGCGGTCGCCATGGCGATCTTCGCGGGCGACATCTCGGGCACGCTGCTCCGCATTCCCGGCACCCCGGCGTCCGCCGCGTATGTGGAAGACGCGCATCGGATGACCCGCAAGGGCCAGGCCGAGCTGGCGCTCGGCCTCTGCCTCGTCACGTCCGCGATCGGCGGCCTGTTCGGCAGCGCCGTGCTCGCCTTCTCCGCCCCCTCGCTCGCCGAGGTGGCGCTGCAGTTCAGCTCCTTCGAGTACTTCTGGCTCGCCTGCTTCGGCCTCTCCTGCGCGGTCTTCATCTCCACCGACGCGCCGGTCAAGGGCGTGGTCTCGCTCCTGATCGGCCTGTTCATCGCGACCATCGGCATCGACATCATCGCGGGCCATCCCCGCTTCTCCTTCGGCAACGTCGAGCTGATGGGCGGGGTGTCCTTCATCCCGGCGATGATCGGGATGTTCGCGATCGGCGAGATCCTGCGCTTCGCGACCACCACCGGGCCGAAGCTGGAGGTCGCCAGCCAGGCGATCGTGCACATCTTCCGCGGCCTCGGGCGCACGCTCTGGCGCTACAAGGTCAACCTGTTCCGGGGCAACCTGATCGGTGTGGCGATCGGGATCCTGCCCGGCGCCGGCGCCGACATCGCGGCCTGGATCTCCTATGCGGTCGCCAAGCGCTTCTCGAAGGAGCCGGAGAAGTTCGGCACCGGCCATCCGGAAGGGCTGGTCGATGCCGGCGCTGCCAACAACTCGGCGCTCGGTGGCGCGTGGGTCCCGGCGCTGGTGTTCGGCATTCCGGGCGACTCGGTGACGGCGATCGTGATCGGCGTCCTGTACATGAAGAACGTGAACCCGGGGCCGACCGTGCTGCTGCACGCGCCGGAGCTGCTCTATTCCGTGTTCATCGTGTTCTTCCTCGCCAACCTCCTGATGCTCCCGCTCGGCTACGCCGCGATCCGCCTGTCGCGGCAGATCCTCAGGGTGCCGCGCGACACCCTGATGCCGATCATCCTGATCTTCTGCATCGTCGGCGCGTTCGCGATCAACAACACCGTGTTCGGGGTCGGCATCATCCTGGTCCTCGGCGTGGTGGCCTACGTGATGGAGGAGAACGGCTTCCCGATCGCGCCGGCGATCCTCGGCATCGTGCTCGGCCCGCTGGTCGAGGAGAACTTCATGACCTCGATGATCAAGTCGAACGGCAACCTGATCGGCTTCTTCGAGCGGCCGATCGCGGCCGGGCTCGGCGTGGTCACGCTCCTGATCTGGGCCTGGGTGATCATCGCCTGGGCGGTGCGGGCGGCGCGCGCGGGAGGACCGGCGGACGCCGGCGAGGAACGGGCGGTCTGAGGCCGGAAGGACGGACGTCATGAAGGCGGAGATGGTGCTGGCGTGCGGCAACCGCCTGGGCGAGGGGCCGATCTGGGACGGCCGGCGCGGGCTCCTGTTCTGGGTCGACATCGTCGGCTGCGCGGTCCATGCGTTGGATCCCGAGAGCGGCGAGCACCAGGTCTGGCCGACGCCGGAGCACGTCGGCTCGCTCAGCGTGCGCGAGCGGGGCGGGCTCGTGCTCGCGCTCAAGAACGGCTTCGCGACGCTCGATCTCGAGAGCGGCGCGGTCGAGCGCATCGCCGAAGCCGAGGCGGACAAACCGGACAACCGCTTCAACGACGGCCGCTGCGACCGCCAGGGCCGGTTCCTCGCCGGCTCGCTGCCGTATAGCGAGGACAAGCCGCTCGGCGCCCTCTGGCGGCTCGACGTCGATCATCGGGCGGAGCCGGTGCTGACCGGGATCACGGTCTCGAACGGGCTGTGCTGGAGCCCGGACGGGCGGACGATGTACTTCGTCGACACCCCGACCCGCGAGATCGTCGCCTACGACTACGACACCGCGAGCGGGACTCCCTCCTCGCCGCGCCTGTTCCGGAAGGTCGACGACACCCCCGGCTGGCCCGACGGCTCGGTCACCGACAGCGAGGGGTTCGTCTGGAACGGCGAGTGGGACGGCGCGCGGGTGGTCCGCTACGCGCCGGACGGCTCGGTCGACCGGGTGATCGAGGTGCCGGCCCGGCGGGCGACCTGCATGGCGCTCGGCGGACCCGACCTCAAGACCCTGTTCATCACCACCGCCTGGGACCGGATGAGCGAGGCCGACCGCGCCGAGTGGCCGCTGTCCGGGCACCTGTTCGCGGCGCCGGTCGATGTCCCGGGCCTCCCCGACCCGGTCTATCGCGGCTGAAAGACAGCTCGATGAGCAACGACACGCGCTACGCGAGCTATCCGAGCCTCGAGAACCGCTCGGTGTTCATCACCGGTGGCGGCTCCGGCATCGGCGCGGCGCTGGTCCGGGCCTTCGCGCTGCAGCAGAGCCGGGTCGCGTTCGTCGACATCCAGCGCGAGCCGAGCGAGCGGCTGGCCCTGGAGGTGGCGGGCGAGGGCGTGGCGGCGCCGCTGTTCCTCGAGTGCGATCTCCGCGACATCGAGGCGCTCCGGCGGTCGATCGCCGAAGCCGCGGCGGCGCACGGGCCGATCACGGTGCTGATCAACAACGCCGCGCACGACGAGCGTCACAAGCTGGACGAGGTAACGGTCGCGTACTGGGACGACCGGATGGCGGTCAACCTCCGGCACCAGTTCTTCGCCGCCCAGGCGGTCTGGCCGATGATG
>DASUSF010000479.1:0-2875 GCA_036375275.1 Geminicoccaceae bacterium
CGCGGTAGACCTGAAGCGGCGTGCCGACCTGCTCGATCACGCCGTGGTTCATCACCACGATGCGATCAGCCATGGTCAGCGCTTCCTCCTGGTCATGGGTGACCATGATCGTGGTGACCCCCAGGCGGCGTTGCAGGTCCCGGACCTCGTTCCGGAGATGGACGCGGACCCTGGCGTCGAGCGCCGAGAGCGGCTCGTCGAGCAGAAGCAGGCCGGGCGAGGTCGCGAGCGCCCGGGCGAGCGCGACCCGCTGCTGCTGTCCGCCGGAGAGCCGCGCCGGGTGCTTGTGGCCCTGCTCGGGCAGCCCGACCAGGGCCAGGAGCTCGTCGACCCGCCGCCCGATCTCGCGCCGCGACATGCCCTGGTTCTCGAGGCCGTAGCCCACGTTCCGGCGCACGGTGAGGTTCGGGAACAGGGCATACGACTGGAAGACGATGCCGAAGTCGCGCATCGCCGGCGGCAGCGCCGAAATCTCCCGCCCGGCCTGAAAGATCCGACCCTCGCTCTGCACGTCGAGCCCGGCGATCGCCCGGAGCAGCGTGGTCTTGCCGCAACCGGAGGGCCCGAGGAAGCAGACGAACTCGCCGTCCCGGATCTCGAGCGAGACGTCCTCGACCGCAGTGAAGGCACCGAAGCGCTTGGTCAGGCGCTCGATCCGGAGGTAGGGCGGCCGCCCCGGCGCGGCCACGCCAGAGCGCGCCGGCCGCGGCGCCTCGGCCAAGTGCGTCCTGCTCAGCGCCGGCTCGTTCATGCCCTCTCCGACCGCCCGGCGGCGATCCGGGCGATCGGGCCGCCGCCGGACCGCGGCTCAGCTCTCGGCTTCGGACTTGCTGCCGTAGCGCTTCTCCCACTCGGCGAGGATGCGCTCCCGGTTGGCGGCCGCCCAGTCGAAGTCGTTGTCGATCATCTTGTCCTGGATGTCGGGCGGGAAGTGTTGCACCGGCTGCGCCAGATCCGGGATCGCGATGACCGCGTAGCCCTCGTTGTACATCCGGTTGGCGTCCGGCGTCACCGCCCAGTCGGCCAGCGTCTTCGCCGCCTCGAGGTTGTCGGTGCCCTTGATGATCGCCGTCGCCTCCATGTCCCAGCCGACCCCCTCCTCGGGCAGGACGATCTCGACCGGCGCGCCCTGCTCCTTGAGCTTGGCGGCGCGGAAGGCGAAGGAGATGCCGAGCGGCACCTCGCCCGCCGCCGCCTGCTTGCATGGCTTGGAGCCGGAGTGGGTGTAGTGGCTGACGTTGTCGTGCAGCTGGTCCATGTAGGCCCAGGCCTCGTCCTCGCCCATCAGCTGGATCCAGCTCGAGACGGTGAGGAAGCCGGTTCCCGAGCTGTTCGGGTTCGGCATCGCGATCGCGCCCCGGTACTCCGGCTTCAGGAGATCCTGCCAGGACGCGGGCATCGGGATGCCTTTGGCCTCACCCTCGACCGTGTTGTAGCAGATCGCGGCCACCCAGGCGTCCATCCCGGTCCAGGAAGGCGGATCCGCGTCGTCGACGAACCGCGGGTCCAGCTTGTCCACGCCCTCGGGCGCGTACGCCTCGAGCATGCCGTCGTTCTTGAGCAGCATCAGCGACGTCGCGGCCAAGCCCCAAACCACGTCGGCCTGCGGGTTGTCCTTCTCCGCGAGCAGCTTCGCGGTCACGATCCCCGTCGAATCGCGCACCCACCTGATCTCGATGTCCGGGTGCGCCTCGTTGAAGCGCTCCGCGTACTTGCCGAGGTCCTCGGCCTCGACCGCGGTGTAGACCGTCAGCTCCTCGGCCGCCGCGCCGCTGGAGGCGAGCAGGGCGATGGCGCTCGCAGCCATGGCGGCGGAGCGCGCGCTGATGAAGCGTGTTCTCATGATGCCTGTCCCCGTTCGTTGGCGCCGCCACCCGATCCGCGAGCGCCGCCCACCGCACCGTACCATCGGTTTACGGCAGAATCATGATCGACGCGACGCGGAACGTGACGCTGCGGCGCCGCGTTTCTGGCGTCGGGATGGACGACCTGATCATCGACGCGCCGCAGGCGCCGCAAGCCCTGGACCTGCACGAGCCGGCCGGCGCGCCGGTCCAGGCGATCGATCACCTGCTCGACGTGCCGCCCCACCCGGACCTCGCGGCCGTCGTCGTCGTGCCGGTACACGACGAGGCCGGCCATCTGCCCCACCTGATCGAGGCGCTCGCCGGCCAGCGGGCGGTGGAGGCGGCGGGCGGGAGGCACGGCTACGAGGTGATCCTGCTGTTCAGCGACTGTCGGGACGGGTCGCCGGAGGTCGCGGCCGCCGCCGCCCGGCGCTTCCCGGACTTCGTGCTGCATCGCGTCGACGTCGGGCCCGACGGTGCCGCGCTCAACGTCGGCATGGCCCGGCGGCTCTTGATGGACGCGGCCGTCCGGCGGCTCCGGAAGGTCGGCCGGGAGCGCCGGGGGGTCATTTTGACCACCGACGCCGACACCTGCGTCGCGCCCGACTGGCTCGCCGCCAACCTCGGCGAGATCGAGGCCGGCGCGGACGCCGTCGGCGGGCAGGTCCTGGTCCAGCCGGCCGACCTCGCGCGCCTCGAGCCCGGGCTGCGCCGGCGCTATCTGCTGCACCACGCGTACCAGCGGCTGATCAGCCATCTCGAAGGTCTCATCGACCCCGATCCGGAGGACCCGCTGCCGCGCCATCACCAGCACGCCTCCGCGAGCCTCGCCGTCGCGGCGCAAACCTATCTGGAGGCGGGCGGCATGCCCGCGCTGGCGAGCGGCGAGGACGAGGCGTTCTGGCGCGCGCTCCGTCGGAGCGGGGCGCGGTTCCGGCACAGCGTCCGGGTGCGCACCCTGACCTCGGGCCGGCTCGACGGCCGGCTGGTTGCGGGGCTCGCCCCGACCATCAAGTCGTGGAGCGTGT
>DASUSF010000480.1:0-5726 GCA_036375275.1 Geminicoccaceae bacterium
GCTGGCGGCCGGGCGGCGGGCTCACCACGGCGGCGTCGTCGCACAGCCCGAGGCCGCCCGGACTGCCTTCGGCGAGCGGGCGGAGGAGCTGACGGATGAAGTCGAACTCGCCGAGCGTCACCGGTCGGACCGATCAGGCGTCCGCCGCCCGGCGGACCGACTCGTCGTCAGGGCGCAGTTCCCCCGCGAGCCGGTCGAGCACCGCGTTGACGAAGCCGGCGTCCTCGCGCGGCAGGAAGTCGTGCGCGAGCCCGACGTACTCGTTGATCACGACCCGCGGCGGGACGTCCAGGCGCTCGGCCAGCTCGAAGGTGCCGGCGCGCAGCACCGCCCGGACGAGATAGCCCAGCCGGTCGAGCGACCAGCCGGAGGCCAGGCGCGCCTCGATCAGCGGGTCGAGCTCGGCCGACCGCCGCCAGGCGCCGCGGGTCACGGTCTGGAACCACTCGCGGTCGACCTCCGGCGCCTCGCCTTCGAGCTCCAGAGGATCCAGGAGATCGGCCAGCCGATGGGCGTGGAACTCGCCGATCACGAGGTCGACCGCGGCACCTCCGACCTCGAGCTGGTAGAGCGCCTGGACGGCCCCGTAGCGGGCGGCGCGTCTGCGGTTCATGGGCGAGGGTTCATGTGCGGAGGCAGCTCCGGATCTCGAGCAGGGAGAGCGCCGCGCGGACCGCGCCGCCGCCCTTGTCCTTGCCGCCCGGATCGGCCCGGACGCGGGCCTGCTCGCCGTTGTCGCAGGTGAGGATGCCATTGCCGATCAGGGCGCCGTCGCGGACCGCGAGTTCGATCAGGCCGCGCGCGCTCTCGCCGGCGACGATGTCGTAGTGCGAGGTCTCGCCGCGGATCACGCAGCCGAGCGCCACGAAGGCGTCGTACCGGCCGATCCCGAGCCTGACCGCCGCCGGGATCTCGAGCGCGCCCGGCACCACCACCCGGTCGTGGCTGGCGCCAGCCGCCTCCAGAGCACGGAGCGCGCCATCGAGCAGCAGGTCCGAGATGTGCTCGTAGAACCGCGCCTCGACGATCAGGAGATGCCGCCCGGCCTGACGCGGGCGGTCCGGGCCCGGATGGTCCGCGGGTGCGCTCATGGCAGCTGGTCCCGGGGCGCGAGCGGCTTCTGCTCGACCACCCGGAGGCCGTAGCCCTCGAGCCCGATGATCGGCCGCTCGGTGTTGGACAGCAGAATCATGTCGCGAATGCCGAGGTCGGTCAGGATCTGGGCGCCGATGCCGTAGTCACGGAGCGGTGGCGTCCCGTGCGGCGATTCCCCGAGGGCCGCCTTGATCCGGTCCGAGATGCTGGTCGGCGAGGGCTCCCGGATCACCACGATCACGCCGCGGCCGGCCTGATCGATGGTCTCCATCGCGGCCCAGAGCTGGCCGCCCCGGCCGTGGCTGGCGTCGCCGAGCACGTCCTCCAGCACGTTCAGCGCATGGACCCGGACCAGCACCGGCTCCGCGCGCTCGAGATCGCCCTTGACCAGCGCCAGATGCTCCACCCCGGTCAGCACGTTGGTGTAGACCTGGAGCCGGAAGTCGCCGGTGAACCGGGTCTTGAGGGTGCTCGTGATGCTCCGCTCGACCAGCCGGTCGTACCGCAGGCGGTGCGAGATCAGGTCGGCGATCTTGGCGATCTTGAGGCCGTGCCGCTGGGCGAAGCCGACGAGATCCGGGAGCCGGGCCATGGTCCCGTCGTCGTTCATGATCTCGCAGATCACGCCCGAGGGGTTGCGCCCGGCGAGGCGCGCGACGTCGACCGCGGCCTCGGTGTGGCCCGCGCGGACCAGGACGCCGCCGTCCCGGGCCATCAGCGGGAAGATGTGCCCGGGCGAGGCGAGATCGGACCGGCTCATGGCGGGGTCGATCGCGACCTGCACGGTGCGCGACCGGTCCGCGGCCGAGATGCCGGTGGTGATCCCCTCGCGCGCCTCGATGCTGACCGTGAACGCGGTCGAGAGCCGGCTCTCGTTGCCGTGCGCCATCAGCGGCAGCGCCAGCTGCTCGCAGCGCTGGCGGGTCAGCGCGAGGCAGATCAGGCCGCGCCCGTGCTTGGCCATGAAGTTGATCGCCGCCGGGTCGCACGCCTCCGCGGGGATCACGAGGTCGCCCTCGTTCTCGCGCGCCTCGTCGTCGACCAGGATGAACATCCGCCCGGCGCGCGCGTCGTCGAGGATCTCTTCGATCTCCGAGAGGTAGTCGTGGTACTCGGACAGATGCTCGTTGACCGTCATGGTTCAGGCCCCGGAGCGGAAGGCGAGCTGCCGGGCGACGTAGCGCGCGAGCATGTCGACCTCGACGTTCACCGGATCGCCGGCCGAGCGGTCGGGGAGCGTGGTCATGGCCCAGCTGTGCGGGATCACGTTGACGGCGACGAGGTCGCCTTCGGTTGCGTTGACCGTCAGCGAGATGCCGTCGATCGCGATCGAGCCCTTGACCGCGACCAGGGGCAGCAGCGCCGGGGGCAGCCTGATCTCGAGGCGGTGCGATTCGCCCGCCGGCTCGAGCGCGGCGATCTCGCCGACGGCGTCCACGTGCCCGAACACGATGTGGCCGCCGAGCTCGTCGCCGATCCGGAGCGAGCGCTCGAGATTGACCCGCGTCCCCGGCCGCCAGCCGCCGGCGGTGGTGACCTCGAGCGTCGCGCCCGATGCCTCGCAGGCGAACCATCCGATGCCCTTGTCGATCGCGGTGAAGCAGATCCCCGACGTCGCGATCGACCCGCCGAGCGGGATCTCGTCGAGCGGCAGCCGCGGCGCCCCGATCACGAAGCGCCGGCCGTCGCCCCCGGCGATCTCGAGGACCTGCCCGATGTCGGTCACGATTCCGGTGAACATGGTCCGGCTGCCCTGCTGGCCTCCAGGATATAGCCCTGCATCCGGTCCGGTGCCAGCGTGCGCGCGCCCGCTTGGCGGAGCCGGTGCGCCTCGGCCAGGGCGTCGACGCCGAGGCTCCCGACCGCCGGCAGGCCGTCAGCGCCGATCAGCAGCGGGGCGGTGAACCAGATCAGCCGGTCGACCAGGCGGGTGCGGAGCAGGCTCGCCGCGAGCGTGGCTCCGCCTTCGACCAGCACGCGGGTGACCCCCCGCCGGCCGAGCTCCTCGAGCGGGGCGGCGGGGGCTCCGCCCTCGAGCCGGACGACCTCGACCCCGGCGGCCTCGAGCGCCCGCGCCCGCTCCGGATCGGCATCCGGCCCGGCCACCACCAGCACCGGCACCCCGCCGGCGCTCCGCACCAGCGCCGCCGTCGCCGGCAGGCGGAGCCGCCGGTCGACCACCACCCGGAGCGGCGAGCGGTGCTCGAGCCCGGGCAGCCGGCAGGTCAGCGACGGGTCGTCCGCGAGCGCGGTGCCGCTGCCGATCAGGATCGCGTCGTGTGTCGCGCGAAGACGGTGGGCCTCGATGCGCGCGCGCCCGGCGGTGATCCATCGGCTGGCGCCGGCGCGCGTCGCGATCCGGCCGTCGAGGGAGGTCGCGAGTTTGAGCGTGACCAGCGGCCGCCCCGTCCGGATTCGCTGGATGAAGCCTGCGTTGAGCGCTTCCGCCTCGGCTTCGAGCACGCCCGCCCGGACCTCGACCCCCGCCTGGCGCAGCTGGGCGAGACCCTGGCCGTCGACCCTGGGGTCGGGGTCGGCGGTCGCAACGACCACTCGGCGGATGCCGGCGTGCAGGAGCGCCATGGTGCAGGGCGGCGTCCGGCCATAGTGCGCGCAGGGCTCGAAGGTGATGTAGGCGGTCGCGCCGAGCGCCGCGCCGCCCGCCCGCCTCAGCGCCTCGGTCTCGGCGTGGGGCCGGCCGCCCGCCTGGGTCCAGCCGCGGCCGAGGACCCGGCCGTCCCTGACCACGACGCAGCCGACCGCCGGGTTGGGCCAGACGTTGCCGAGCCCGCGCGCCGCCAGCCGGAGCGCCTGCGCCATGAAGCGCCGGTCCTCCTCATCCCGCGGCATCGCCATCCGGCTCGTCGCTCATCCGGGCGATGAACCGCTCGAAGTCCTTGAGGCCGGTGAAGTCGCGGTAGACCGAGGCGAAGCGGACGTAGGCGACCTGATCGAGTTCGGCGAGGCGGGTCAGCGCGAGCTCACCGAGCTGCTTCGCCGTGATGTCGGTCTCGCCCGAGATCTCGAGCTCGCGGACGATCCCGTTGACCAAGCGCTCGATCTTCTCCTCCTCGATGCCGCGCTTGCGCGTCGCGATCATGATCGAGCGCTTGAACTTGTCGCGGTCGAACGGCACCCGCCGGCCGTCCCGCTTGAGCACGGTGAGCTCGCGGAGCTGGACCCGCTCGAAGGTGGTGAAGCGGGCGCCGCAGGCATTGCACTGCCGCCGCCGCCGGACCGAGCCGCCCTCCTCGACTGGCCGGCTGTCCTTGACCTGGTTGTCGTCGGAACCGCAGAACGGACAGCGCATCGGGTCAGGTCACCCGCTCGCCCGACATCTTGGCGATCCGGCGGGCATGCCGGTCGCCCCCCTCGAACGGGGTCTCGAGGAACGCGTTCAGCACGTCGAGCGCCGTCGTCCGGCCGACCAGCCGGGCGCCGAGGGCGAGGACGTTGGCGTCGTTGTGGCCGCGGGCCAGCCGTGCGGCGGTCACGTCCTGGCAGGGCGCGGCCCGGATCCACGGATGGCGGTTGGCGGCGATGCTGATGCCGAGCCCGGTGCCGCAGACCAGGACCCCCCGGCTCGCCTCGCCGCGCTGGAGGCTCAGGGCCAGACGTTCGGCGAAGTCCGGGTAGTCTACCGACTCCTCGCCGTTGGTGCCGAGATCGAGGGTCTGGCGGCCGTCGGCCTCGAGCACTCCCAGAAGGTAGTGCTTGAGCTCGTAGCCAGCATGATCCGAAGCAAGCGCTATGACCGGCCCGGTCATCTCGGTCTCCCCCAGACGACGGGCGCCCGCGCCTTCCGCGAGGGCAGCCCGTAGCGACAGTCCGAAGCCCTTCCATACCACATCTTGTCGGGTGGCGCGTCTTGTGGGGCGGGGCGTCTCCGCCTAGGGTGAGCGGCGCCCAACCTCCGGGAGGAGACATGGATCTCGAGCTGCGCGATCTGGACGAGGAGGTCGGTCGGGCGCTCCGGGCCCGCGCCGCCGGCCGCGGCATCACGCTCGAAGAGGAGGTCCGACGGACCCTCGAGGCTTCGGTCGAGGCGCAGCGCGAGGAGTACCGCCGCCGGCTGCGGGCGCTCCAGGCGGCCGCGTCCACCTTCCGCGCCGGCGTCGACGAGACCCGCCCCGGCGACGCGGGGGCGTGATGCCGGGCGCGCCGGCCCCGAGGTGAGGTGAGCGCGAGCGGAAGCGGCGTCCCTCCGCCGCCGGACGCGCTGCTTCTCCGGCCCGGCGATCTCACGCCCGACGATCTCCGACGGCTTGCCGAAGCTCCCATCAGCCTGAGCCTGACCCGGTCGAGCTGGGAGGCGGTCGATGCCGCGCGTCTGGTGGTCGATTCCGCAGCCGCCGGCGAGCGCCCGGTCTACGGCGTCAACACCGGGTTCGGCAAGCTCGCCACCACCCGGATCGCGCGGCCGCAGATCGAGGAACTGCAGCGCCGGCTGATCGTCTCGCACATGTGCGGCTGCGGGGCCCCGCTCTCGGACCCGGTGGTCCGGCTGACCCTGGCCCTCAAGGCCGCGAGCCTCGCGCGCGGCTTCTCCGGCGTCCGCCGGGAGACGATCGGGCACCTGCTCCGGCTGCACGAGGCGGGCGCGCTCCCGGTGATCCCCTCGCAGGGGTCGG
>DASUSF010000481.1:0-18726 GCA_036375275.1 Geminicoccaceae bacterium
GTTGACCTCGGGCGCCTCGTAGCGCGCGCCGACGTCGACCCAGACGCCGACGCTCGCCGTCTGCACGCTCGGCATGACCCGGGTCGCGACCCGGAGGCCGTTGTCGAGGGTGGTGATCCGGACCGCTGCGCTCATGCCGCCTCGTCACAGAACTGGAGGATCGCCCGCTGCACGAGCGGCAGGTCGTTGGGGAGCAGGGTGAGGCGCTCCGCGCGCTCGAGCAGGCCCGCGAGCGCGGGCGGGAGGCCGGGCGCCATCCCCGTCGCCGCCGCGACCGCGGCGCCGAACTTCGCCGGATGCGCGGTCGCGAGGACCACCATCGGGACGCCGCGCCGCGCCGGCTGGAGCGCGGCCGCGGCCACCGCGACCGCCGTGTGCGGGTCGATCAGGATGCCGGTCTCCTCGAGCACGCGGCGGATGGTCGCCGCGGTCGCCGCCTCGTCGACCCGGGCGGCATCGAACACCTCGCGGGCGACCCCGAGGCGCTCGGCGTCGACCTCGAGGGCCCCGGTCTCGCGGAACGCCGTCATCAGGCTCCGGACCTCGCCGCCGTCGCGCCCGCACAGCTCGAACAGGAGCCGCTCGAAGTTGCTCGCGACCTGGATGTCCATGCTCGGGCTCTGGGTCGGGTGGACCTCGCCCACGGCGTAGCGCCCGGTCGCGAAGAAGCGGGCCAGGATGTCGTTGACGTTGGTCGCGACCAGGAGGCCGCCGAGCGGGAGCCCCATCCGGGCGGCGACATAGCCGGCGTAGACGTCGCCGAAGTTGCCGGTGGGGACGGCGAAGGCGACCCGCCGCCAGGGCGCCCCGAGCGCGAGCGCCGAGGTGACGTAGTAGACCACCTGGGCCATGACCCGGGCCCAGTTGATCGAGTTGATCGCTGCGAGGCCGATCCGCTCGCGGAAGCCCCGGTCGGCGAACATCGCCTTCAGGAGCGCCTGGCAGTCGTCGAAGGTGCCCCGGACGGCGATGTTCATGACGTTGGGCGCCGTGACCGTGGTCATCTGCCGGCGCTGGACCTCGCTGATCCGGCCCTCGGGGTGGAGGATCACGACCCGGACCCCGGCCCGCCCGGCGAACGCCTGGATCGCCGCGGCGCCGGTATCGCCCGAGGTCGCGCCGACGATCGTGATCTCCTGGCCCGAGCGCGCCAGGACGTGCTCGAACAGGCGGGCGAGCAGCTGCATCGCCACGTCCTTGAAGGCGAGCGTCGGCCCGTGGAACAGCTCCATCAGCCATGTCCCGGCGTCGAGCTGGCGGAGCGGCGCCACCGCCCGATGGCGGAACCCCTGGTAGCTGTCGTCGATCAGGCGGCGGAAGGTCGGCGCATCGAGGGCGTCCTCGACGAACGGCCGGAGCACCGCCAGGGCGACGTCCTGGTACGGCCGGCCCTGGAGCTCGTCCAGCTGCTCGCGCTCGAGCCGCGGCCACGCCTCGGGCACGAACAGGCCGCCGTCGGGCGCGAGCCCGGCGAGCAGCGCCTCCTCGAAGCCGACCGGCGCTCCTCCGCCCCGGGTGCTGACGTAACGGATGCTCATGGCGGCGGAACCTAGTACGGCGGCGAAGCCGACACCAGCCCGGGCACGCTCAGCTGTTCAAGTAGCGCGCGCACAGATGGTCGAGGAAGGGCGTGGCGGAGAGCTCCTCGCCGGTCGCCTCGAGGAGCAGGTCGCCGGTCTCGAGGAGGCAGCCGCGCTCGTGGATCTGCTCGCGCAGCCAGTGTCGTAGCGGTGCGAAGTCGCCGGCCGCGATCTGCTCATCGAGGTCTGGGATCGCGCGCCGGATCGCGGCCGCGAGCTGCGCCGCCATGAGCGCGCCGAGGGTGTAGCAGGGGAAGTAGCCGAACGCGCCGCCCGGCCAGTGGATGTCCTGGAGGCAGCCCTGCGCATCGTTCGGCGGAACCGCGCCGACGAGCGCGGCCATGCCCTCGTTCCAGGCCTCCGGCAGGTCCAGGACCTCGAGCCGGCCCTCGATCATCGCCCGCTCCAGGCGGTAGCGGAGGATCACGTGCAGTGGGTAGGTCACCTCGTCGGCGTCGACCCGGATCAGCCCGCGCCCGACCCGGATCGCGCGGCGGTACAGCGCCCCGGGGGCGAGCGCCGGATGGTCGGGATCGCCGTACGCGGCCTGGAGGCGCGGCGCCAGCAGGTGCTGGAAGGGAAGCGAGCGGCAGACCTGCATCTCGATCAGCAGCGACTGGCTCTCGTGGACCGCGGTCGAGCGCGCTTCGCCCACCGGCTGACCCCGCCATTCCCTGGGCAGGGCGCCGTTGTAGAGGGCGTGGCCGGTCTCGTGCAGGATCGCCATGAGCCCCGACGCGACGTCGTGGTCGTAGCGGGCGGTGAGGCGGATGTCGTCGGGGACGCCGCCGCAGAACGGGTGCAGGCTCTCGTCGAGCCGGCCGCGGGTGAAGTCGAAGCCGAGCCGCTCCATCAGCCGCTCGCCGAGCGCCTTCTGCTCGCCCACCGGGAGCGCGCCCGGCAGCGGCGGCGGCGCGTCGCCCTGGCGCTCCAGCACCTGCTCGAGCAGGTGGGGCAGGCGCGCTTCCAGGGGCTCGAACAGGCGGTCGACCGTCGCCGTCCGCATCCCCGGCTCGAAGCCGTCGAGCAGGGCGTCGTAGAGATCGAGCCCGAGGGCCTCGGCCTTGGCCCTGGCCTTCTCCCGGACCAGGGCCAGGACCTCCCTGAGCCCCGGCTCCATGAGCGCGAAGTCGGCCTCGGCGCGGGCCCGGCGCCACGCCTGCTCGGCGCGCGCGGCGGCGCGGGCGAGTGCCGCGACCAGATCGGGCGGCACCGCGACCGCGTGCAGGTGGTGCCGGCGCATCTCCCGAAGGTTGGCGGCCCGCCACGGGTCCTGGCCCTCGCCCGCGGCCGCCGCCAGCCAGTCCCCGACCGCCGGATCCACCAGGCGCTCGTGCGCGATCCGCTCGAGCGTCGCGACCTGCTCGCCCCGCACCTCCGCGCCGCCGGGCGGCATCATCACCTGCTGGTCCCAGTGCAGAACCGCGAGCGCGCCCTCGATGTCCGCGATCTCGCGGAACCGGGCCTCAAGCGCGCGACAGGCCGACATGGCGCTCCTCCAGGGGCATCCCCTTCGCCGCTCTCGTGCCGAGCGCGCGCCACATCACGAAGCTTGCGGCCGCGAAGGTCAGGACGCCCAGCGCCTGGTGCGCGATCCCCGACCAGAGCGGGATCTCGAGCGCGACGATCAGCCCGCCGAGCAGCACCTCCAGGACGGCGAGGGCGAGGACGAGCGCCGCCGTGCCGCCGAGCGACGTGCCGCGGAGCGCGAGCCAGAGCCCGGCCGCGCTCAGGAGGAACAGCGCGGCCAGCACCCGGTGGGTCACGTTGAGCACGATGCCCGGGTCGCCGAGGTCGGGGACGAGGCCGTCGTTGCACAGCGGCCACGACGTGCAGGCGAACGAGGCGGCGCTCTTGGCCACCACCGCGGCGCTGACCATCGCGGCGAGCGCCAGCGCCCAGGTCGAGAAGGCGAGCCCCCGCGCCGCCGGCGCCTCCGCCGGCGCCATGGAGCCGGCGCGCACCAGGATCAGCCAGAGCACGCTGAACAGGAGCAGCGCGGTCCCGAGGTGGAGCGCGACCGACCAGGCGCTGTTCTGGTCGAGCACGGTCACGCCGCCGAGCGAGGCCTGGACGAGGAGCAGGAGGACCAAGACGCCGCCGTCGCGCGCGAGGCCCGGCCGCTCCGTCCGGTGCCGCCAAGCGAGGAAAGCGATCAGCAGGATCAGAGGCCCGAGGAACACGCCCGCGACCAGCCGGTGGACCCACTCCAGCATGACCTGGAAGTAGGTGTAGCCGGCATCCGCCGGGATGTCCGAGGGCAGCGGGACCAGGTGGCCGTAGCAGGTCGGCCAGTCCGGGCAGGACAGCCCCGAGCCGGTCGCCCGGACCCATGCGCCGAGCACGATCAGGCCGAAGGTCAGCGCGAGCGCGAGGCCGGTCGTGACCCTGAGCGCCGTCATCGATCTCCCCTCGTCCGCCCGAACCGGAAGGCGATATAGACGCCGACCAGGGTCAGGGCGAGGCCGTACCACGTGACCACGTACTGCAGGTGGCGGTTCTCGAGGTGAACCCTCGTCCGCCCGCCGACCGGAAGCCCGCCCGGGTTCGGGCTGGCGTCCGCCTCGATCACCACCGGCAGCAGGTCGAGGCCGGTCGCGCGCCGGAGCGCCGCCATGTCGTAGGCGTACCAGATCCCCTCGCCCGGCCGGGCGTCCGGCGTGAACCAGCCCGCCTCGTCGTCCTCCCGGAAGCGGGCGATCCCGCGGACCCCGACCTCTCCCTCGACCTGTCCGTCCCGCCGCGCCGCCGGATGCGTCGCGTCCTCCGGCACCCAGCCGCGATCGACCAGGACCGGGCGGCCGTCATCCCGGACCAGCGGGGTCAGCACCTGGCGACCGAGCCGGCCGTCGTGCTTGGAGATCCCGATCAGCTGCTCCTGCCCGTGCAGGAAGCGGCCGGTGGCCTCGACGGTCCGGAAATCGAACGCCCTCCAGTCCTCGCTCGACGCCGGGAGCGCGACCGGCGGCGCCTCGACCTGCGCCGTCCGGTGCGCGATCAGGCGCTCCTTCCACTGCATCCGCTGGACCTGCCAGGTGCCGAGGCCGGCCAGCACCATCATGACCAGCAGGACCAGGAGATCGAGGCGGCCGAACCGGATCCGGCGGTCCGATGGCCGGTCCTCAGCGCTCGCCGAAATCCTCACGCCGATGCTTCCACTGGAGGCCGATCAGCCCGCCCTTGAACGGGCGCATGAGCGCGAGGACGCCGATCACGGTGAGCGGCAGCCAGAGCAGGAGGTGGAGCCAGGTCGGCGGCTGGTACATCACTTCTGTGACGCCGGCGGCCGCGACCACCACGCCGCCGACGATCAGGATGATGAACGCCGCCGGGCCGTCGCCGCTGTCCTGCGCCGAGAGGTCGGCGCCGCAGACCTCGCACCGCTCCCGGACGGTCAGGAACCCCTTGAACAGCCGGCCCTGGCCGCAGGCCGGGCAGCGCCCCCGGACGCCCGAGCGGAAGGCGCCGACGGGCGCTCCGGCAGCCGCTCCGCTCAATGGTCGGCCAGCGCGATCACCCCGCCCCACCAGTACACCCAGACGAACAGGAACAGCCAGACTACGTCGACGAAGTGCCAGTACCACGCCGCCGCCTCGAGCCCGACGTGCTTGTTCGGGCGGAAGTGGCCGTACCAGGCGCGCATGGTGCAGACCAGCAGGAACGTGGTGCCGATGATCACGTGGAAGCCGTGGAAGCCGGTCGCCATGTAGAAGGTCGAGCCGAAGATCCCGTCCTTGATGGTGAAGCCTTCGGGCGCATAGATCGTGTGGACGTACTCGTACGCCTGGAGCGAGGTGAAGATGATGCCGAGCGCCACGGTCAGCGCCAGCGCCTTGAAGGCGGTCCGGTTGTCGTTCTCGCGGACCGCGTGGTGGGCCCAGGTGACGGTGCAGCCGGAGAGCAGCAGGATCATGGTGTTGAGGAACGGGATGTCGAAGGTCTCGACCGGGTGCGCGCCTTCCGGCAGCCAGGTGTAGCCCTGGATCTCCTCGGGGTTGGGGTGATAGAGGGCTCCCCAGAAGTAGGCCCAGAAGAACGCGAAGAAGAACAGCACTTCCGAGGTGATGAACAGCACCATCCCGACCCGGAGGCCGTGGGCCACGACGTCGGTGTGGTCGCCGTGCCGGCTCTCCTTCACCACGTCCCGCCACCAGAAGAACATGGTGGTGATCACGCCGAGGAAGCCGAGCAGGAGCACGATCCGCCAGCCGCTGAACTCATGCATGTACATGAGGCCGCCGCTGACCAGGAGGAACGCCCCGATGCTGCCGACCGCCGGCCACGGGCTCGGGTCGACCAGATGATAGTCGTGGTGGACCTCGTGGTGGTGAGCGGCGTCGGCGGCTTCAGCGGGGCTGGCCATCAAACCTTCTCCCTGAATTCCCTAGGACCGGCATCTACCAGCGCATCCCGACGGCCGCAACGTCACGATGACGGGCCGTTGGCCGCAGCGTCGCCGCGCAGCGCCGTGCCCGCAGCCTCGCGCCTGAAGAAGGTGTAGGAGAGCGTGATCGTGTCGACGTCGGCGGTGCCGGCGTCCTCGACGAGCGCCGGATCGACGTAGAACGAGACCGGCATGTCGACCCTCTCCCCCGGCTGCAGCACCTGCTCCTCGAAGCAGAAGCAGGCGAGCTTCGAGAAGTAGATGCCCGCCTTGTGCGGCGTCACGTTGAAGGTCGCGCTGCCGACCACGGCGACGTCGCCATGGTTCACGGCCTCGAAGAAGGCGAGCCGCTCCTCGCCGATCCTGACCTCGACCTCGCGCTGCTTGGGCCGGAAGGCCCAGGGCAGATCGGGATCGACGTCGGCGTTGAAGCGGACCTTGATCGTCCGGTCCAGGATCCGCCCGGCGCCCGCCTCCGCCACCTGGGTGGTCCCGCCGTAGCCGGTGACCTGGCAGAACAGGCGGTAGAGCGGGACCGAGGCGGCGGTCAGCGCGAGCATGCCGAGGATGACGCCGACCGCGACCCCGGCGGTGAGCCGCCTCGCGCGTCCCGCCGCGGCCATCTCAGGCGCCCCCGAGCTTGACCAGCGTGACGACGTAGAACAGCGCCACGAGCGCGAGCAGGATCACCGCGAGCGCGATGTTCTTCTGCCGTGTCCGCCGGCGCTGCTCGAGCGAGGTGGTCATCCGCCCGCTCCGAGCACGAGCACGCCCTTGTCCAGGACCAGCGCCGCCAGCAGCCCGAACAGGTAGGCGATCGAGAACCGGAAGGTCCGGGTCGCCGTCCGCTGGGAGCGGTCGCGCCACAGCCTGAGCGCGAGGCCGACGAAGCCCGCGTTGAGGACGAGGGCCGCCAGCCCGTACAGCCAGCCGGTGAAGCCGAGCCCGAACGGCAGCAGGGTCACCGGCACCAGGAGGAGCGTGTAGCCGAGCACGTGCCGG
This sequence comes from Geminicoccaceae bacterium, assembly GCA_036375275.1. GTDB lineage: Bacteria > Pseudomonadota > Alphaproteobacteria > Geminicoccales > Geminicoccaceae > DASUSF01. Next base: position 6,967 of record DASUSF010000481.1, read on the forward strand.
CGCGTCGCCTCCGCGCCGGCGACCACTGGCAGCATCGGCACCCCCGCCCGCTCGTAGTCGGCGGCGCGATAGAGCGAGAGCGCCCAGAAGTGCGGCGGCGTCCACATGAAGATGATCAGGAACAGGAGGATCGGGAACAGGCTGACCTCGCCGCTCGCCGCGGCCCAGCCGACCAGCGGCGGGAACGCCCCGGCGGCGCCGCCGATCACGATGTTCTGCGGCGTCCGCCGCTTCAGCCAGAGGGTGTAGACGAACACGTAGAAGGCGATGGTGAGCCCGAGCAGGCTGGCGGCGAGCCAGTTCAGCGCGAGCCCCATGACCATGATCGAGATGATCGCGAGCGTGATCCCGAACGCGAGCGCGTCGGCCGGCGCGATCCGGCCGGCCGCGGTCGGCCGCCGCCGGGTGCGCGCCATCAGCCGGTCGATGTCGACGTCGTAGCTGTTGTTGATGGCGGCCGCCGCGCCGGCCGCCATGGCGATGGTCAGGATCGCGACCGCGGCGAGCACCGGGTGCAGCGCGCCCGGCGCCAGCACCAGGCCCGCGGCGGCCGAGAAGACGACCAGCGACATCACGTTGGGCTTGAGCAGAAGCCAGTAGTCGCGGACGTCCGAGACGCCCGCGACCGCGGTCTCCACCTGCAAGGACGACGCCCGCATGATGGCCTTACTTGACCTCCGGCAGCTCGTTGAAGGTGTGGAAGGGCGGCGGCGAGGTGACCGTCCACTCGAGCGTGGTCGCGCCCTCGCCCCAGGGGTTGTCGCCGACCTTCTCGCCGGAGGTGAGCGTCCTCCAGACGATGTAGACGAACAGGAAGGCGCTGATCATGGCGAGCACGGCGCCGACCGAGATCACGAAGTTCCAGCCGGCGTACACGTCCGGGTAGTCGGGGATGCGCCGCGGCATCCCGGCGAGGCCGAGGAAGTGCATCGGGAAGAAGGTCAGGTTGACCGCGAAGAAGGTCAGCCAGAAGTGGATCTGGCCGAGTTTCTCCGGGTACTGCCGCCCGCTCATCTTGCCGATCCAGTAGTAGAAGCCGGCGAAGATCGTGAACATCGCGCCGAGCGACAGCACGTAGTGGAAGTGGGCGACGACGTAGTAGGTGTCGTGCATGTACATGTCGACGCCGGCATTCGCCAGCACCACGCCGGTGACGCCGCCAACGGTGAACAGGAAGATGAAGCCGATGGCGAACAGCATCGGCGTCTTTAAGTCCACAGAGCCGCCCCACATCGTGGCGATCCAGCTGAAGATCTTGATGCCGGTCGGCACCGCGATCACCATCGTCGCGGCCATGAAGTAGGCGCGCACGTCGACGCCCATGCCGACCGTGAACATGTGGTGCGCCCAGACCACGAAGCCGATCACGCCGATCGCGACCATCGCGTAGGCCATGCCGAGATACCCGAACACCGGCTTCTTCGAGAAGGTCGAGATCACGTGGCTGACGATCCCGAAGCCCGGGACGATCATGATGTAGACCTCGGGGTGCCCGAAGAACCAGAACAGGTGCTGGAACAGGATCGGGTCGCCCCCGCCCTCCGGCGCGAAGAAGCTGGTGCCGAAGTTGCGGTCGGTCAGCAGCATGGTGATCGCGCCCGCCAGCACCGGCACGGCGAGCAGGAGCAGGAAGGCGGTGACCAGGATCGCCCAGGCGTAGAGCGGCATCTTGTGCATCGTCATGCCGGGGGCGCGCATGTTGAAGATCGTGGTGATGAAGTTGATCGCGCCGAGCAGCGAGCTCGCGCCGGCGAGGTGGAGCGCGAAGATCGCCATGTCGACCGCCATGCCGGGATGGCCGATGACCGACGACAGGGGCGGGTAGATGGTCCAGCCGGTGCCGGCGCCGCCGCCGATGATCGCCGAGCCCATCAGCAGCAGGAAGGCCGGCACGAGCAGCCAGAAGCTGATGTTGTTCAGGCGCGGGAACGCCATGTCCGGCGCCCCGATCATCAGCGGGACCATCCAGTTGCCGAAGCCGCCGATCAGGGCCGGCATGATGAAGAAGAACACCATGATCAGCCCGTGCGCGGTCACCAGCACGTTGTAGAAGTGGTAGTTCTCGCCGAGGATGTCGGGCCCCGGCACCGCCAGCTCGAGCCGGAACAGGACCGACGCCAGCATGCCGATGATCCCGGCGATGAACGCCGCGGTCAGGTAGAGCGTCCCGATGTCCTTGTGGTTCGTCGAATAGACCCAACGAACCAGGAAGCTCTTGGGCGCCCCCCGCTCGTCGACTGCGACCGCCCCGTGGGCCATCCTTGCCTCCTCCTCGTCCTATTCGCCGTGCGCCCGGGCGACCTGGGTATCCGGCTCGCCGGCCTTGGCGAACTGCTCCTGCGCCTGCTTGACCCACGCCTCGAACTCGTCCTTGGGCAGCACCTCGAGGGTGATCGGCATGAAGCCGTGGTAGGAGCCGCACAGCTCCGAGCACTGCCCGTAGTAGATGCCCGGCTCCTCCATCCGGAACCAGGTCTCGTTGATCCGCCCCGGCACCGCGTCCATCTTGATCCCCGCCACCGGCATCGCCCAGCTGTGCAGCACATCCGACGCCGTGGTCAGCAGCCGGATGTCGGTCTCCGCCGGCACCACCACGTGGTTGTCGGTCGCCAGCAGCCGCGGCTGGCCCTCCTGGAGATCCGCGTCCGCGATCATGTAGGCGTCGAAGGTGAAGTTGCCGTGGTCCGGATACTCGTAGCTCCAGTACCACTGGCGACCGATCGCCTTCAGCGTCATCTCCGGGTTGGCCGCCGTGTCCATGTAGTAGAGCAGCTTGAACGACGGGATCGCGATCACCACCAGGATCAGGACCGGGATCGCGGTCCAGGCGATCTCGAGCACCGGGTTGTGGGTGCGCCGCGACGGCGTCGGGTTGCGCGACGCCCGGAAGCGCACGCACGCGTAGGCGAGCAGGGCGAGCACGAACAGCGAGATCAGGATGCAGATCCAGAGCAGCAGGTCGTGCAGGCTGCTCAGACTCTCCATGGTGGGCGACTGCGCGGGCACCATGCCGAGCTGCCACGGCTCCCGGTCGCTCTGCGCGAGGGCGGCGCCGGACCCGAAGAGCATCGCAGCCTGGGTGGCGACAAGGGAGCGGACCAGCGTCATCGGTGCCTCACGCGCATTGGTCTGGGGTTCGGCCGGGCCGGGGCCGCTTCGCGGCGAGGCGATCCTAGCCCTGAACCTCATGGATTGCACCGCATGATTTAGCCGGGCGCGGACCGCTTTCCCAAGGGACACATTGTCGCCGACGTGTCCTTCGTGTCACGCCGCGTGGTCCAGATCCAGAGCGCGCTTCGCCCGCCTCAGGCCGACCCAGACGCCGACCACGACGAGCGGGGTGATCAGGCCGAGAATCACGGTCGTCGCCCGGCCGGCACCGGTCTCGCCGAAGGCCTCGAGCACGTAGGCGAGCAGGCCGACCGCGTAGTAGCTGATCGCGACCACCGAGAGCCCCTCGACCATCTGCTGCAGGCGGAGCTGGAGGCGGACGCGCTCGTTCATCGAGCTCAGCGCCGCCTGGTTCTGCTGCTCGATCTGCAGGTCGACCCGGGTGCGCAGCAGGTCCACCGTCCGCCCCACCCGGCGGCTCAGGCTCTCGAGCCGCGTCTCGATCGAGGCGCAGGTCCGGATCGCCGGCTTGAACCGCCGTTCGAGGAACTCGCCGAGCGGCTGCAGGCTCTCGACCGGGCGCTCGGCGAGCTCGGCGAGGCGGGCGCTCACGATCCCGTCGTAGGCGCGCGCGGCGCCGAAGCGGTAGGCGGTCTCGGCCTGGATCCGCTCGACCTCGGCGGAGAGCTGGAACAGCTCGTCGAGCAGCGCCCGGTCGCTCGCCACCTCCCGGGCAACCGCGGTGGCCGCGGTCAGCCGCGCCGACAGCCGTTCCAGGGTCGCGAGCTCCGGCGCCAGCCCGCGCGCCTCCGGCAGCGCGAGCAGCGCCATGTGGGTGTAGGTGTCGAGCTCCCAGAGCCGCTGCACCAGACGGCCGGCCTGGCCGCCGCCGAGCCCCTGGTCTCTGATCAGGAAGCGGCCGAAGCCGTCGCCGTGGACCCGGAGCGCGGTCCAGACCCGCGCCGCGCCGCCCATCACCCGGCTGCCGAGCAGCCGCTGCCCCTCGAACATCCGGGCCAGCTGGTCGGCGTCCGGCTCCGGCCCGTCGGCCGGCTCGAGAACGATGTGGCAGGCGGTGATCAGCTGCCCGGGCTGCGCCGCCCACCAGTCCGCCGGCAGCAGCTCGAAGGCGGTGCGCTCGAACGGCGGCGCCTCGGACGGCCCGGCGATCAGCGTCAGGGTCGAGAACTCGGTGTGGCGCTCCCAGTGCAGGCGGAAGTCGCCGAGCCGGACCGCGTAGTGGAGCACGCCGTCCGGCGGCGGCGGCGCGCTGTAGCGGGTGCAGAGCGCGGCGAGGTGGTCGCGCTCGCGCTCGACCGGGGTGTCGCCGAGGAGCAGCGCGGCATGACTGATCCGGGCCGGCGGCTCGAGGTCGGGATGCGGCCGGGTGTGCAGCTCGCTCGCGAGCTCCACCCGGAGCGGATGATCGGTCATCCTGCTGATCGGAACGTCCTCCGCCGCGCCGCCCCCTGGGGTCGACGATCCTCCGACCCTATCTAATGGCTCTGATCGCCTGCGCGAGGAAAGATGCCGCACATCACGCCCATGACGACCGAGAGCCTGCTGGAGACCGCCGGCGTGCCGCTCCCCGAGGCGGAAGCGCGCCTCCGGGACGGGCTGCACGGCGCCGACGACGGCGAGCTGTTCGTGGAATACCGCGAGACCGAGAGCTTCGCCTTCGACGACGGCCGGCTCAAGGGCGCGTCGTTCGACGTCAGCCAGGGCCTCGCGGTCCGGGCGATCGCCGGCGAGGCGATCGGCTACGCGCACGGCCCCGAGATCTCGCTCTCGTCCCTCGGGCGGGGCCTCGACGCGGTCCGCGCCGTCCGCGCCGGCCACAGCGGCACCATGGCGATGCCGCCGTCCCGGACCAACCGCCGCCTCTATGGCGACGAGAACCCGGTGCTGTCGGCGGAGCAGGCAGCGAAGGTGGCGCTGCTCGAGCAGATCGACGCGTATGCTCGGGCGCAGGACCCGCGGGTCCGTCAGGTCAGCGCCTCGCTCGGCGGCTCGTGGCAGAAGGTCGAGATCCTGCGCGCCGACGGCTGGCGCCAGATGGACGTCCGCCCGCTGGTCCGGGTGAACGTCGCGGTCGTGGTCGGCGACGGCCAGAAGATGGAGACCGGAAGCTTCGGCGCCGGCGGGCGGCGCGGCTACGACGAGTGGCTCCGGCCGGAGGTCTGGCAGGGGATGGTCGACGAGGCGCTCCGCCAGGCCCTGGTCAAGCTGGACGCGGTCGCGGCCCCCGCGGGCGAGAGCGTGGTCGTGCTCGGCCCCGGCTGGCCCGGCATCCTGCTGCACGAGGCGGTCGGCCACGGCCTCGAGGGCGACTTCAACCGGAAGCAGACCTCGGCGTTCTCGGGCCTCCTCGGCCAGCGGGTCGCGAGCCCGGGCGTCACCGTGGTCGACGACGGCACGCTCGACCAGCGCCGCGGCTCGATCACCATCGACGACGAGGGCACGCCGTCGGGCTGCAACGTCCTGATCGAGGACGGCATCCTGGTCGGCTACATGCAGGACCGGCAGAACGCGCGGCTGATGGGCATGACGCCGACCGGCAACGGCCGCCGGCAGAGCTTCGCCCACGTGCCGATGCCGCGCATGACCAACACCTACATGCGCTCGGGCGAGCACGACCCCGGGGAGATCCTGAAGGGCGTGAAGAAGGGCCTGTTCGCGAAGAGCTTCGGCGGCGGCCAGGTCGACATCACGAGCGGCAAGTTCGTGTTCACCGCGTCCGAGGCGTACCTGATCGAGGACGGGAGGATCACCGCGCCGGTCAAGGGGGCGACGATCATCGGCAACGGACCGGACTGCCTGACCAAGGTCCGCGCGATCGGCAACGACATGCAGCTCGACCACGGCATCGGCACCTGCGGCAAGGACGGCCAGTGGGTCCCGGTCGGGGTCGGCCAGCCCTCGCTGCTGATCGAGGGGCTGACGGTCGGCGGCACCGCGGCCTGACGGCCGCACGGCGTCACGTCCGGCGGAACTTCGCCGGTAGCAGCTCCGAGATGCGCCTGACGATCGGTCTCCCGCCGGCGTCCGGGATCAGGACCCGTGCTTCGCCGTCGTAGTCGCTGATCAGCTCGCGGCAGATCCCGCAGGGGGCCGCCACTCTGATGGTCCGATCGGGATCGCCCGGGTCGGGGTGGCGGACCGCGACGATCGTCTCTATCCCGAAATCGCCCTCCGCGGTTGCTGCGGTTCCGATCGCCACGGCCTCCGCGCAGACGGCAGCCCGTCCGACATGGGCTTCGAGATGAACACCGGTGAAGATCCGGCCGGCGCGGGTGCGGAGCGCGGCGCCGACGTGGTGCCACTCCGGGCGGTAGCGCCGCTCGATCGTCGCGATCGCGCATGCCAGCAGCTTCCGGTCCGCGGAAGTCAGCGACACGGCCGGGCTCTCGCGACCTGTCCGAGCCGAAGCGCCTGCCATGCGGCAAGGGCGGCGATGGCGGCGGTTTCCGCGCGAAGGATCAGCGGCCCGAGGCTCACCGGCACGACGCCGGAAGCGGCCCGGAGCGCGGCGCGCTCGCCCCGATCGAACCCGCCCTCCGGGCCGATCAGCAGGTCGGCATCGGGGTGCTCCCGGAGCGCCTCGAGCAGCGGAACCGGATGCTCGCCGTCCGGCGCGGACGGAGAAAGAAGGTGAGCTGCCCGCTCGTCCGCGAAGAGGACCGGGTGACCGGAGGCCGCGGCGAGCACCGCGTCGAGGCCGGCGGGCGGGTCGATCGAGGGCACCGTGAGCCGGCCGCTCTGTTCCGCCGCCTCGATCAGGATCGCCCGCTGGCGGGCGAGGTTGACCTTCTCGACGACCGAACGGCGCATCAGGACCGGGCGGAGCGTGGCGACGCCGAGCTCGGTCGCCTTCTCCAGAAGCAGCTCCTGGCGCGCTCGTTTCAGCGGCGCGAACCACAGCGCCGGGCCCGGCTCCTCCTGCTGCGGTCGCGTCCGCAGGACGAGGTCGAGCCGGACCTCGCGCTTCGATGCGGCAGCGATGGTCGCCCGCCACTCGCCGTCCCGGCCGTTGAACAGCAGCAGGGGGTCGCCGCCTCGCCGGCGCATCACGTTCAGCACGTAGTGCGTCTGCTCCCGGCTCAGGCCCGGCGCGGGCGCGCCAATGGCGAGCGGGGCATCGACGTACAGGCGAAGCTCGGCCATGGCTCGGCTTGTCGCTCAGGGGGGCGAAGGCTAGAAGGGGGGCCATGGCGCGGCAAGGACTCGACGACGGTCTCCGGGTTGCCGACTGGCAGCTGCACTGGACGGAGCGCCTGCCGCCGCGGCTCCGCCCCTTCGCCGTGCTCGCCCGCTGGGACCGCCCGATCGGCACCTGGCTCCTGCTGATCCCGTGCTGGTGGTCGACCGCGCTGGCCCCGGGTCCGCTCCGGCTCGACCTGTTCGTCCTGTTCGCGATCGGCGCGGTCGCGATGCGCGGCGCCGGCTGCGTGATCAACGACTTCTGGGACCGGGATCTGGACGGCCGGGTCGAGCGCACCCGGAACCGCCCGCTCGCCTCCGGCGCGGTCTCGCTCCCGGCGGCGTTCGCCTTCGTCCTGCTGCAGTGCCTGGTCGGGCTCGCGGTGCTCCTCCAGCTCGACCCCTTCGCGGTCCTGGTCGGGTTCGCTTCCGTGCCGCTGATCGTGATCTATCCGCTCATGAAGCGGGTCACCTGGTGGCCGCAGGCGTTCCTCGGCATCACCTTCAACTGGGGGGCGCTGGTCGGCTGGGCCGCGGTGACCGGCGGGCTCGCCTCCCCTGCCCTCCTGCTGTACGCCGCGGGCTTCCTCTGGACCCTCGGCTACGACACCATCTACGCCCACCAGGACAAGGTCGACGACGCCCTGGTCGGGGTGCGCTCGAGCGCCCGCTACCTCGGCCCGGCGACCAGGCGCTGGCTCTGGATCTTCTACGCCGGGACGCTGCTCCTGCTCGCCCTAGCGGGCGCCGCCGCCGGCACGGGGCCGGGGTTCTATGTCGGCCTGCTCGCGGTCGGCGCGCACTTCGCGTGGCAGGTCCGGACCCTCGAGGCCGACGAGCCGACGAACTGCCTCAGGCGGTTCCGGAGCAACCGCGACGCCGGGCTCCTGGTGCTCGGCGCGATCCTGCTCGGACGCCTCGGCGGATGGTGAGCCTCGACCTCGGCGCGCTCCGGGGCCTGATCTCGCCGACGGAGTGGCAGAGGAGCCTCGAGGACCTCGCGACCCTCGCCCTCGACCGCCGGCTCCGCCTCGCGGTGACCGGGCTCCGGCAGAGCGGCAAGACGGTGTTCATCACCTCGATGATCCACCACCTGATCACCGGCCGCCAGCTGCCGTTCCTGCGCGCCGCGGCCGAGAAGCGCCTCCTCGGCAGCCAGCTCCTGCCGCGCACGCCAGGCGATCTCCCGGCATTCCCCTTCGCCCGGACCCGGGCCGCGCTGGCCGAGGCCCAGCCGCACTGGCCGGAGCCGACCCATGCCCTCACCAGCCTCAGGACCGCGCTCCGCTTCACCACCAAGGGCCTCCTCCGCCAGCGCCTGGTCGACCGGGCGACGCTGACGCTCGACGTGGTCGACTACCCGGGCGAGTGGCTGCTCGACCTGCCGCTGCTCGAGCAGGACTTCGACACCTGGTCGGCGGCCATGCTGGCGCTGGCCGGGGAGGCGCCGCGCGTCCGGCTCGCAGCCGAGTGGCGGGAGTTCGCCCACGGGCTCGACGCGGCGGCCCCGGCGAGCCTGGAGGCGGCGCACCAGGCGGCGGAGCTGTACCGGACCTACCTGCACCGCTGCCAGCGCGAGGAGGGCCTTTCGCTGCTCCAGCCGGGCCGCTTCACCATGCCGGGCGAGCTCGCCGGCGAGGACATCCTGGACTTCAGCCCGCTGCCCCCCGGGCGGGCGCCGCGGGGCAGCCTGCGCGCGCTGATGGCCGAGCGCTTCGAGCGCTACCGGACCCACGTGGTCCGGCGCTTCTACAGCGAGCACTTCCGGCACTTCGACCGGCAGATCGTGCTGGTCGACGTGCTCTCGCTGCTGAACCGCGGCCGCGCCGCCTTCGACGACGCCAAGGCGGCGCTCGGCGCGGTCCTCGAGAGCTTCCGCTACGGCCGGACCGGCCTGATCGGGCGGCTGTTCCGGCCCGAGATCGACACCCTGCTGTTCGCCGCGACCAAGGCGGACCACGTCGCCTACAACCAGCACCACAACCTCAGCCGGCTGCTCGAGAGCATGGTGGCAGACGCCGCCGGCCGCGCCCGCTTCGAGGGCGTCCAGCCGGCGTTCGTGGCGCTCGCCGCGCTGAAGTCGACCGACACCGTGCAGACCGAGCACCACGGCCAGGTCCTGTCCTGCGTGCGCGGCCGGCTCAAGGGCGAGGACCGCGAGACCATCCTGTTCCCCGGCGAGATCCCGCCGGAGCTTCCGGACGAGGACGACTGGGAGGGCGGGCGCTTCCGCTTCCGCGACTTCGCGCCGCGCCGGCTCGAGCTCCACACGGGCGAGCGGCCGCAGCACATCCGCCTCGACCAGGCGCTCGAAGTGCTGATCGGCGACCACCTGCAGTGATCGGAGCTAGCTGGTCCTCCAGTCCCCCCTCAGGACGACAGCGGGCGCCTCGAGCGCCGCAGGCGGTCGCGCCGCCTCGGATGCTGCTCCACAGGGGCAAGTCGATGTAGCCTCCTCACCGGCTCGCGGCACCCGCTCCGGATACCACCATGGACCTCGCCAATCAGCTGATCCTGCTGGCAGCCTTTCTGCTGCTCCTCAGCATCTTCGTGGGCGTCGTCGCGTCGCGGATCGGCGCGCCCCTGCTGCTCGCCTTCCTCGCGCTCGGCATGTTCTTCGGCGAGGACGGCCCGGGGCGGATCTACTTCGACAACTACCAGGCCGCCTACCTGATCGGCAGCGCGGCGCTGGCGATCATCCTCTTCGACGGCGGCCTGCGCACCGATCTCGGCAGCTTCAAGCTCGCCGCCTGGCCGGCGCTGGTGCTCGCCACCGTCGGCGTGGTGATCACCACCTGTCTGACGGGACTGGCCGCGCACTGGCTGCTCGACCTCGACCTCGTCGAGAGCTTCCTGATCGGGGCCGTCGTCGGCTCGACCGACGCCGCCGCGGTCTTCTTCCTCCTGCACCTGCACGGGCTCGACATCAAGCGGCGGGTGCGCAGCGTGCTCGAGGTGGAGTCCGGGCTCAACGACCCGATGGCCGTCTTCCTCACCATCGGCTGCGTCGAGCTGCTGCTCGTCCCGGTCGAGGCGCCGTCCTGGTTCCTGCTCGCCGATTTCGCCCGCCAGATCGTCGGCGGCGCGCTCATCGGCATCGCCGCCGGCTTCGTCCTGGTGTGGCTGATCAGCCGCATCGAGCTCGCGGCCGGGCTCTACCCGGTGCTCGCGATGGCCTTCGCCCTGTTCATCTACGCCGCCGCGCAGGCCGTGGGCGCGAGCGGCTTCCTCGCGGTCTACCTGGTCGGGCTGATCGCCGGCAACCGGCGGCACCGGGCGACCCAGCTGGTCAATCGCTTCCACGACGGGCTGGCGTGGCTCTCCCAGATGGTCATGTTCGTCATGCTCGGGCTCCTGGTCACCCCCTCGGACCTGCTGCCGACGCTGGTCCCCGCAGTCCTGATCGCGATCTTCCTGGTCGTCGTCGCGCGGCCGGTCGCGGTGGCGGTCTGCCTGCTGCCGTTCCGGTTCAGCTGGAACGAGGTCGCGTTCGTGGCCTGGGTCGGTCTCAGGGGCGCGGTCGCGATCTTCCTCGGCACGATCCCCGTGCTGGTCGGGGCCGAGAACGCGTCGACGTACTTCGAGATCGCCTTCGTGGTGGTGCTGATCTCGCTGGTCGTGCAGGGCTGGACGATCGCCAGGGCCGCACGCGCCCTCGACCTCGAGCTGCCGCCCCCGCCCAAGCCGCCACGGCGGATCGACATCGACCTCCCCGTCTCGGGCGCGCGGGACCTGATGATCTACACCGTCGACCCCGGCAGCCGCGTCTCGATACGCGGCGTGCGCCGGCTGCTCCACCTCGAGAACACCAGCGTGCTCGGGGTGATGCGCGACGGCCGGCTGCTGCGCACGCGCGAGCTCGACCGGCTGGAGCCCGGTGACTCGGTGCTGCTGATCGCGCCGCCCGAGCAGGCGGCGGCGATGGATCAGCTGTTCGGGAGCGGCCCCAAGCAGGCGCCCGACGCCGGCATCTTCGGCGAGTTCAGCTTCGAGGGCGACGTGGCGCTGGGCGAGGTCGCCGCCTTCTACGGCGCGACGGTGCCGGACGAGGACCGCGACCGCCCGATCTCCGAGTTCGTGCGCCAGCGCCTCGGCCGGAAGCCGGTGGTCGGCGACCGGCTCGCCTGGGGCGAGGTCGAGTTCGTGATCCAGGAGATGGCGGGCGAGAGCATCACCCGGGTCGGGATCGAGCTCGAGCCGGAGGAGCGGCGACGGTGGTCGTGGTCCGCGGCGCGCCGGCGGCTGAAGGACCTCCGCCCACGCTGGCTGCGGCGGGAGCGCACCGCGCCGGCGAGCGATGTTCCGCCCGCGGCACCCTGAGGGGCGCCCGCAGCGGCGCGATCCTGGTACCGCGAGCGTATCCGCCCGGGCGCCGTGCCGTGCTAGAGTCATGATGCGATGAGCGAGCGACGCGGACCCGCCCCCTTCGAGCTCGATCCGGCGAGGATC
>DASUSF010000482.1:0-7579 GCA_036375275.1 Geminicoccaceae bacterium
CCGAGAGCATGGCGAGCACCACGAAGCGGCACGCCTCCCGGCTCAGCGCCCGTGCCGGCGCCGACGCCGAAGGCCGGCTCCGCTTCTTCGCGCTCGATGGCGCGTTCGACACCGGCGCCTACGCGTCGTGGGGCCCGACCGTCGCCGGCCGGGTCCCGGTCCACGCTCCCGGGCCCTACCGGGTCCCGGCCGTGCGTGCCGAAGCCCGGGCCTGGCTCACCAACGCGCCCCCGGCCGGCGCCTTCCGCGGCTTCGGCGTGCCACAGGCGGCGCTCGCGCACGAGACCCTGATGGACGACCTGGCGCTGACGCTCCGGCTCGACCGGCTCGAGTTCCGGCGGCGGAACGCGCTCCGGGTCGGCGACCTCACCCCGAGCGGCCAGCGGCTCGCGGCGAGCGTCGGCCTCGTCCCTTGCCTCGACGCGCTCGAGCCGCACTGGCGGAAGCTCCTCAGGCGCGCCGCCGACTTCAACGAAAATAACAAGCAAAGCCGGCAAGGTGTCGGCATCGGCTGCATGTGGTACGGCATCGGCAACACCGGCATGGCCCATCCCTCGACCGTCCGGCTCGGGCTCCACCGCGACGGCCGGCTGATCCTGTTCAACGGCGCGGTCGATATCGGCCAGGGCTCGAACACCATCCTGGCGCAGATCGCCGCCGACGCGCTCGGCGTCCCGGTGGAGGCGATCGAGGTCGTGATGGGCGACACGGACCGAACCGCGGACGCCGGCAAGACCTCCGCCTCGCGCCAGACCTTCGTCTCGGGCAAGGCCGCCGAGCTCGCCGGGCAGGATCTCCGGATGCAGATCCTCCGGCGCGCCAACGCCGGCGACGGGGCGCGCCTGAAGCTCGACATTGACGCGATCGAGGTCGCGGACGGCGGGATCCGCCACCGGATCGACCTCGGCGCGCTCGAGGCGGACGTCGAAGGCTGCGTCCTGCTCGGCGAGGGGCGCTTCGATCCGCCGGCGTCGCCGCTCGATCCCGACGGCCAGGGGGCGCCGTACGCGACCTACGCCTTCGGGGCCCAGATCGCCCGGGTCGAGGTCGACCTCGAGCTCGGCACGACCCGGGTGCTCGACGTGATCGCCGCCCACGATGTCGGCCGCGCGATCAACCCGCAGCAGGTCGAGGGGCAAATCGAGGGGGGCATCCTCCAGGGGCTGGGCTTCGCGCTGATGGAGGAGTACCTGCCCGGCCGGACCCAGAACCTGCACGATTACCTGATCCCGACCGTCGGCGACGTGCCGCGGATCGAGGTCCTCCTGATCGAGGATCCGGAGCCGCTCGGACCCTCCGGCGCGAAGGGGGTCGGCGAGCCCGGGCTGATCCCGACCGCGCCCGCGATCCTCGGCGCGATCCGCGACGCGACGGGCGTCCGGATGACGCGGGTTCCGGTCCTCCCGCACCGTCTCCACGCCGCGCTCCGCGAGCACGAGGCGCGCCATGGATGACGACCAGAAGCTGGTCCGCTGCGACGCCTGCCCGGTGCTCTGCCGGATCCGGCCCGGGCGCGCCGGCGCCTGCGACCGCTACGCCAACGAGGACGGGCGGCTGGTCCGGGTCGATCCACTGGTCGTGACCGAGCGCGCGGACTCGCGGGTGCCGTTCCTCGAGGCCGGTCCCAGCTGGCAGGGCGGGATCGTGAGGCCCGGCGCGGTGCTCACCGGAATCGGCGCCGGCACCACCTACCCCGACTACAAGCCGGCCCCGTTCATCGTCTCCAGCGAGGTCGAAGGCGCCGACCTCGTGACCGTGGTCTCCGAAGGCATCTTCAGCTACTGCGGGGTGAAAGCGAAGATCGACACCGACCGCTTCCTCGGGCCCGAGCAGGCCGCCGTCCGGGCCGACGGCGAGCAGGTCGGGCACGTCACCACCGCCGAGTACGGCTCGCAGATGCTGGCGCTCGGCGGGGTCCGGCACCTGACCGGGGGCTCCAAGCGCGAAGGCACCGTGACCTGCGACACGCTGCTCCGCCTCTGCAACCGGCAGCCGGTGGATCTCGTCATCGACGGCGGCGCCGAGGTCACGCTCCAGGCCGGGCAGCCGCCGGTCGTGAACGGTGCCCGCGAGGAGCGGATGCGGGTCGGCTGCGGCTCCGCGACCATCGGCATCTTCGCCCGGCAGTGGCACGGCCACGCCGACGAGGTGATCGTGGTCGACGACCACATCACGGGCGTGCTGACCGAGCACCAGGCGGGGCGCTTCCTCGACATGAAGCCGGCCGGCATCCGGGTGCGCGGGCGGCGCTCCACCCCCGGCCGATACTTCCAGGTCGCCGAGCCCGGGCTCGGCTGGGGCGGGACCGACATCACCGACCCGCTGCAGATCATCGAGCGGATCGACGCAAAGGCGGCGTGGCCGGGGCTCCGCCTGCTGATGGTCTCGACCACCGGCGAGGACGCCGCCTGGTTCGTGCTCGACGACGCGCTCCACCCGGTCCCCGCGGCCATGCCGGCGCCGATCGCGACCGTCGTGGACCGGATCGCCGAAAACTGCGAGCCGGCGCTCGCGACGATCCTGTTCATGGCTGGCGCCGGCGGCTCGCTCCGGGCCGGCGTGACCGAGAACCCGGTCCGCCTGACCCGCTCGGTCCGGGACGCGCTGACGCGGGTGACCTCGGGCGGCGCGCCGGTCTACGTCTGGCCGGGTGGCGGGATCACCTTCATGGTCGACGTCTGCGCGATGCCGGAGCAGGCGTTCGGCTACGTGCCGACCCCGGCCCTGGTGGCGCCGATCGAGTTCACGCTCCGGCGCCCGGACTTCGAGGCGCTCGGCGGCCACCTGGACCACGTGGTCCGGCTCGACGACGTGCTGCGCGCGACCCGCCACGAGAAGCGCCCGGCCGGACCCGCCCGGGGCGCGGCATGAGCGGAGCGGCGGCGCGCCTCCTCGCCGACGGGCGGCGCCTCCATCTGCAACACGGGCCGATCGACATCATCGCCGAAGCCTTCGGCAGTGGGGACGAGCGCGCGCGGGCCTACGATCAGGCGGCCCGCCGCTTCGAGAGCATCCTCGAGGAGCTGGTCGCCGAGCTGCCGCGGCTCCGGGAGCCGGTCGGACGGCTCCCCCCGAAGGTCCGGGGGCCGGTCGCCCAGCGCATGGTCGACGCCGTCTGGCCGCACCGGAACGTCTTCGTGACGCCGATGGCGGCGGTCGCCGGCGCGGTCGCCGACGAGGTGCTGGCGTACATGGTCGGTGGCCGCGACCTCAGGCGCGCCTACGTCAACGACGGCGGCGACGTCGCCGTCCACCTGGCGCCGGGCGAGAGTTTCCGGACGGCGGTGGTCGACCGGCTCGATGCGCCCGAGCCGTCGGAGCGGATCGAGCTGTGGGCGGAGCGACCGGCGCGCGGCCTCGCCACCTCCGGGTGGCGCGGACGCTCGCTCTCGCTCGGGATCGCGGATGCGGTGACCGCGCTCGCCCGCGACGCGGCCGCAGCCGACGCCGCGGCGACGCTGATCGCCAACGCGGTCGACTGCGCCCACCCCTCGATCCGGCGCCTGCCCGCGAGCCACTTGCGCGAGGACAGCGATCTCGGCGATCTTCCGGCGACGGTCGAGGTCGGCGACCTGCCGACGGCCAGCGTCGCCGCGGCTCTGGCGCGCGGCGCCGCCGCGGCTGAGGCGATGCGGCAGAGGGGGCTGATCCAGGGCGCGCGGCTCGCGCTCCAGGGGCAGGTCCGGCGGGTCGGTCTCGAGTCACCAGAACAGGGTTTCAAGGCAGCGCCATGACCGAACTCGTCCAGCTTCGCAAGATCACCATGCAGTTCGAGGAGATCTACCACGAGGGCGGCCCGGCTCCGACCAAGGCGCTGGTGCGCGGGGCGATCCTGGCGGTGGCACGCAATCCCTACGCGGGGCGCTACGTCGAGGACGTGATGCCGTTCATGGAAGCGCTCTCGCCCCTCGGCAGCGAGCTCGCCCGGCGGCTGATCGACGCGCTCGGGGGCGACCCGGCGGTGATCGAAGGGTTCGGCAAAGGGGCGATCGTCGGCACCGCGGGCGAGATCGAGCACGGCGCCCTCTGGCATCAGCCGGGGGGTCATGCGCTGCGCGACGCGCTCGGCGGCGCCAAGGCGATCGTCCCCTCGACCAAGAAGGTCGGGGCTGCCGGCGTCCGCCTCGACGTGCCGATCACCCACATCAACGCCTCCTACGTGCGCAGCCACTTCGATGCCATCGAGGTCGGGGTCCCCGACGCGCCGCGCCCGGACGAGATCGTCTTCATCCTGGTGATGAGCACCGGCGGCCGCATCCAGGCCCGCTGCGGCGGGCTCCGCGCCGACGAGATCAAGGGCGAGGACGGGCTCCGCTGAACCGCTACGGGCCGCCGCGGGCACAGAGAGGGAGGGCAGGACCATGATCACGCGACGCACGCTCATCGGAACACTCGCGGCTGCGACGCTGCTCGGCACGTCGGGCCCGGGCCTCGCCCAGGAGCCGGTCAAGGTCGGGGAGATCAACAGCTACTCGCGCTTTCCGGGGTTCACCCTTTCCTACCGCCAGGGCTGGGAGCTGGCGCTCGATGAGATCAACGAAGCCGGCGGCGTCCTGGGCCGCCCGCTCGAGGTCGTCTCGCGCGACGACGGTGGCCAGTCCGCGAATGCCGTGACGCTCGCCAACGAGCTGGTCACGCGCGAGGGCGTGGACCTGCTCGCCGGCACCTTCCTCTCCAACGTCGGGCTCGCGGTCTCCGACTTCGCCAAGCAGAAGCAGGTCCTGTTCGTCGCCGCCGAGCCGCTCTCGACCGCGCTCACCTGGGAGCAGGGGCACCGCTACACCTGGCGGCTGCGGCCCTCGACCTACATGCAGAACCACATGCTCGCCGAGGCCGCGGCGGACCTGGATGCGACCCGCTGGGCGACCATCGCGCCGAACTACGAGTACGGCCAGTCGGCGGTGGCGGAGTTCAAGAAGCTTCTCAAGGAGAAGAAGCCTGAGGTCGAGTTCGTCGAGGAGCAGTGGCCGGCGCTGGGCAAGCTCGAGGGCGGCCCCACCGTGCAGGCGCTCGCCGCCGCCGAGCCGGACGCGATCTACAACGCGACCTTCGCCGGCGACCTCGTGAAGTTCGTCCGCGAAGGGACGACCCGCGGCCTGTTCGAGGGCCGGGAGGTGGTGAGCCTGCTCACCGGCGAGCCCGAGTACCTCGATCCGCTGGGCGCCGAGGCCCCGGAAGGCTGGCTGGTCACCGGCTATCCCTGGTCGAAGATCGAGACGCCCGAGCATCAGGCCTTCCTCGAGGCGTTCCAGGCGATGCACGGTGAGCCGCCGAAGCTCGGCGCGGTGGTCGGCTACGCCATGCTGCACTCGATCGCGGCCGCGATCGAGAAGGCGGGATCGACCGAGACCGACGCCATGATCGAGGCCATGGCCGGTCTCGAGCTGATGAGCCCGTTCGGGCCGTTCCACTGGCGGGAGATCGACCAGCAGGCGACCATGGGCGCCTACGTCGGCCGGACCGCGGTCGAGGACGGGATGCCGACCATGGTCGACTGGACCTACCAGGACGGCGCCGACCACCTGCCGTCCGACGAGGAGGTGCGCTCGCTCCGCCCCCAGGGCTGAGCCCGCCCGGGAACGGCTGGCACTGGCTCACGTTGCGCTGCTCACGATCGACCTGACAGGGAGACGTTCATGCGAACCATCCTGCTCGCCACCGGGCTGCTGCTGCCCCTGGCAGCGGTGGCCGCGCCGGCCAGCGAGACGGTCCTCGAGGCCAGCTTCGACACCTGCGTGCAGCAATGCCGGGCCGACGCCGCGCAGGCGCAGGCATCGTGCGAGGAGCTGTGCAGGTGCGTGACCGACGAGATGAGCCGGGCGTGGGACGAACAGGACTTCGAAGCGCGCGCCGCGGCCCTGGAGTCGGATCCGCCGGATCAGGCGGTGGTGGCCGAGATCGGCCGGTTCGCGGAGCGGTGCACCGCGCGGTAGGCCTCCGCCGGGGAAGGCGACGGGAGAGCAGCGACCGGCCGGCCCGGCTCTCCCGCCTCGCGGTGCCTCAGAGCCCGAGCTTGAACTCCTGCCAGCGGGTCTCGACCTCCTCCGCGTTCTCGAACCACCACTTCGCGTCCGAGAGGAACTGCTTGTCCTTGTTCTCGGTGGTGGTCGGGTACTGGTCGAGCTGGTCCTGTGGCAGGAGCGGCTCGAGGTCGGGGCTGTTGCCGGTGTAGGGGATGACCTCGGCGGCGACGGCCTGGTTCTCCGGCACGCTCATCTGGTAGAGGATGCCCATCGCGGCCTCCTTGCTCGCCGGGTCGGCGCCCTTGGGCACGACGAAGAAGGCGAGGTCGAGCTGGCCCTGGTCGAAGCTGTAGGCGACGCCGTCCTGGCCCGCGACCCGGCCCGACCACGCGACCGCGTACTGCACCTCGTTGTCCTTGAGCAGCTGCGGCGGCTGAGCGCCGGCCTGCCACCAGACGGCGACGTCGTCCTTGATCTTCTCGAGGCTCGCGAAGGCGCGGTCGAGGTCGAGCGGGTAGAGCTCGTCCGGCGCGACCCCGTCGGCGAGCAGCGCCATCGGCAGGATGTAGGCCGGATAGTCGGGGAGCGCCCGCTTGCCCGGGAAGTTCTCGGTGTCCCAGAAGTCCTGCCAGTTCGAGGGTGCCGGCGCGTCCTCCCGCCAGGCCATGATGGTCGAGTAGTACTGGTAGCCGTAGCCCGATTCGTCCCGCGCCTCGTCGAAGATCGGCATCGGGTCGATCGCGTCCCAGTCCAGCGGCTCGACCAGGTCGAGCGCCTTCGCCTGCTCGAGCTCCGGGCTCGACAGCTCGAGCAGGGTGGAGGTGACGTTGCCGCTCTCGACCATCGCGCGGAGCTTGCCGAGGCCGCTCGGGTTCTCGCGCACCACCTCGATGCCGGTCTCCTTCGTGAACGGGACTAGGTAGCCCTTCTCGATCGATTCGCCCGAGGCGCCGCCTGCCTCGGTCATCCGGAGCTCGCTCACCTGCGCGCCGGCCGGTGCCACCTGCATCGCCAGAACGAGCGCGCTGGTGCCGATCAGCGCGCCCGCGAACCATCGCCTGTCGCCGTGCATGGACGTCGTCCCCCCTCTGCCTCTAGATTTCTGCCTCCAGATGCTACCGGGTGGCGGCCCGGCGGCCAAGCACGGCGGCGGCGCGCCGTCGCCCGGGGAGTTCGACCATGACGCTCGCGGCCACGCGCAACATGCGACTCGAGGATGCGCTTCAGGCGGCCGAAGCCCGCTATGCCGAGCGCAACCCCGAGAGCCGAAGGCGGCAGACGCTGGCGCGCGAGGTCATGCCGGGCGGCAACACCCGGAGCATCCTCCATTTCTCGCCCTTCCCCCTGGTCATGGCGGGCGGCGAAGGCGCGACGCTCACCGACGTCGACGGCCATCGCTACACCGACTTCCTGGGCGAATACACCGCCGGGCTCTACGGCCATTCGCACCCGGTGATCCTGGCTGCCGCGCGGCGCGCCCTCGACGGCGGCATCGTCCTCGGTGCACCGAACCGGGACGAGGCCGAGCTCGCGGCGCTGATGTGCGCGCGCTTCCCCTCGGTCGAGATGGTGCGCTTCTGCAACTCCGGCACCGAAGCCAACCTGAACGCGCTGAC
>DASUSF010000483.1:0-2185 GCA_036375275.1 Geminicoccaceae bacterium
AGCCTCCGCCTGCTCCGCAACGCCGACGAGGCCACGGTCATCGACCGCCTCGACCAGTTGCTCGAGCGCTACGGCGGCCGGGGCGCCTACGGCCGGGCCGACCAGCTGAGCCACGCCTTCCTCGACAACGAGCTCGAGCAGCTGCGGGCGATGGCGCTGATCATCCCGCCGATCTTCCTGGCGGTGGCGGGCTTCCTCCTCAACATCACCCTCGACCGCCTGGTCCAGACCGAGCGCGAGCTGATCGGGCTCCTGAAGGCGCTCGGCTACGGCCCGGTCCAGATCGGCTGGCACTACACCAAGCTGGTCCTCGTGATCGCCGCCCTCGGCATGGCGCTCGGCTTCGCCCTCGGCACCTGGCTCGGCGGCGGCCTGACCGAGATGTACCGGGATTTCTTCCGCTTCCCGTACCTCTTCTTCAGGCGGGAGCCGGATGTCTTCGTGCTCGCTGGCCTGGTCACCTTGGGGGCGGCGCTGCTCGGCGCGCTGCGCGCGGTTGCGCGCGCCGTCCGCCTGCCACCGGCGGTCGCCATGGCGCCGCCGACACCGCCCCGGTTCCGCCGGCACTGGTACGACCGCATCGGGCTCGCCCGTCTCCTCAGCCAGCCCTCGCTGATGATCGTCCGACACCTCACCCGCTGGCCGGTCCGCGCCGGCCTCACCGTCCTCGGCCTCGCACTCGGCGGGGGGATCCTGGTCGGCACCATGTTCTTCGTCGAGGCGATCGACCACATGATCGACGTCACCTTCTTCCGGACCGAGCGCTCGGATGCGACGATCGTCCTCGGCGAGATCGCGAACGATGGCGTGGTGGACGAGGCCCTGCGCCTGCCGGGGGTGCTGAGCGCCGAGCCCGTGCGCCGGGTCGCGGTCCGGCTGCATGCGGGGCCGCGCAGCGAGCGCACCGCGCTGTACGGGCGGGCGCCGGGCAACGCGCTCAGCCGGCTGCTCGACGCCGACCTCAACCCCGTGCGCGTGCCCGAGTTCGGCCTGCTCCTGCCGGATCAGCTCGCGCTGATGCTGGACGTCGGGCTCGGCGATACGGTCCGGGCCGAGGTGCTGGAGGGACGGCAGCCGGTGCTCGACCTGCCGGTCACCGGGATCACCGGCGGCTACATCGGGATCGAGGCCTCGATGGATTTGGCCGCGCTCAACGATGCGCTCGGCGATCCCCCCGTCGTCTCGAGCGTCAATCTGATGATCGATCCGGCTGCCCGGGACGCCTTCTACGCGGAGGTGAAGGAGCTGCCCGCGGTCGCCTCCCTGATCCTCTGGGACGTGGCGCTCCTGAATTTCCGCGACACGGTCGGCCAGAACATCCTCATCTCCACCGTCCTCTACACCGCGTTCGCCGGCCTGATCGCGTTCGGCGTGGTCTACAACAGTGCCCGGATCGCGCTCTCGGAGCGCGGCCGCGAGCTCGCGAGCCTCCGGGTGCTCGGCTTCACCGCCAGCGAAGCGGCGTGGATCCTCCTCGGCGAGCTCGCGCTCCTGACCCTGGCTTCGATCCCGCTCGGCTGGCTGCTCGGCTACGGGCTCGCCTGGCTGATCGTCAGCGGGATCGAAGGCGAGCTGTTCCGCATCCCGCTGATCATCGGCCGCCAGACCTACGGCCAGGCGGCGCTGGTCGTCATCGCGGCCGCGCTGGTGTCCGGCCTGATCATCCGCCGGCGGATCAGGGGCCTCGACCTGATCGCGGTCCTGAAGACCCGGGAGTGAGCGGGATGCCGAAGCACTGGCCGCGGGTCCTGCTGGTCGCGCTGGTGGCGCTCAGCGTGGTCCTCGGCCTGGTCTGGGCGTTCCAGCCGCGCCCGGTCCCGGTCGATCTCGCGGAGGTCGAACGCGGCCCGCTCCGGGTGACGGTGGACGAGGAGGGGGAGACCCGGGTGCGCGACGTCTACGTCGTCTCGGCGCCGGTCGAGGGGCGGCTCCGCCGGGTCGAGAGCGAGGTCGGCGACCCGGTCCGCGCCGGCCGGACCGTGCTCGCCTCGATCCAGCCGCAGGCGCCGACCTTCCTCGACCGGCGCGCCCGCAAGGCGGCCGAAGCCAGGCTCGGCGCGGCCCGGGCCGCGATCGTCCTCGGCGAGGCCCAGATCCAGCGCGCCGCGGCGGAGCTCGACTTCGCGCGGACCACGCTCCGCCGGGTCGAGGCGCTGTTCCGCTCCGAGAACGTCTCCGAGGAGGC
>DASUSF010000484.1:0-3399 GCA_036375275.1 Geminicoccaceae bacterium
GTGCTGATCACGGTCGACGCGGGGCGCCTCTTCCGGGCCGAGGAGGCCGGCATCCTGCAGCCGGTCGAGTCCGAGGTCCTGAACGAGCGAATCCCGGAGAACCTCCGCCACCCCGACGGGCTGTGGTCCGGCCTCACCAAGCGCGTGCGGGCGATCGTCCGGAGCACGGAGCGCACCGGCGAGGACGAGATCAGGCGCTACGAGGATCTGGCGGAGCCGGCCTTCGAGGACCGGGTCTGCATCCGGTCCTCAAGCAACATCTATAACCAGTCGCTGGTCGCCTCGATGATCGAGAGCCAGGGGCCCGAGGCGGCCGAGGCCTGGGTCGAAGGCCTGGTTGCCAACATGGCGCGCCCGCCCCAGGGCGGGGACCGCGACCAGATCCGCGCGGTCGCGACCGGCGAGTGCGACGTCGCGGTGGTCAATCACTACTATCTCGTGCGGATGCTGGAAGGTGACGACGAGGCGGACCGGGAGGCGGCCCGGGCCGTGGAGATCGTGTTCCCGAACCAGGACGGCCGGGGCGCCCACGCCAACATCAGCGGCGCCGGCGTGGTCGCGGGCGCACCGCACCCCGAGAACGCGGTCCGCTTCCTCGAATACCTCACCTCGGTCGAGGCGCAGGCCCAGTTCGCGTTCGGCAACTACGAGTACCCGGTGGTCGAGGGCGTCAAGCTCGATCCGGCGCTCGAGGCGTTTGGCAGCTTCCGGACCGACGCCGTCAACGCATCGCGCTACGGCGCGAACAACGCCGAGGCGGTCAGGATGATGGACCGCGCCGGCTGGCGCTGAGCAGCCACGCCGCTCCCGCGGAGCGGGCGACTGCTCCGCGGGATCGCCTTCAACCCTGCACCATCGGCAGATCGGGGGGCGGGACGGTGCCCTCGCCGGGGCGGGAGCGCGCGATCGCGCGGCTGAGCAGGATCACCGGGATCAGGCCGACCAGGACGATCGCGAGCGCCGCGGTCGACGCCTCGGCGAGGCGCTCGTCGGAGGCGAAGCGGTACACCCGGACCGCCAGGGTCTCGAAGTCGAACGGGCGGAGGATCAGGGTCGCGGGCAGCTCCTTGAGGACGTCGACGAAGACCATGATCGCCCCGGTCAGCACGCTCGCGGACAGCATCGGCAGGTGCACGCGGATCAGCGTCCCCGTCCGGCCGGCGCCGAGCACCCGGGCCGCATCGTCGAGATTGCGGTTGATCTTGCCGAGTCCGGACTCCACGGCGTTGAGGGCGACCGCGAGAAACCGCACCAGGTAGGCGAAGATCAGGATCAGGAGGCTGCCGGTGAGCAGGAGGCCGGTCGAGATCCCGAACACGCTCTCCATCCAGGCGTCGAGGGCGTTGTCGAAGCGGGCGAAGGGGATCAGCACGCCGATCGCGATCACGGCGCCCGGCACCGCGTAGCCGAGCCCGGCGATGCGCGCGGCGATCCGCATCGGCGGGGTGGCGTGCAGCCGCACGCCATAGCCGATGATCAGCGCGATCACGACGGCGAGGCCGCTCGCCAGGGCGGCGAGGGTGAAGGTGTTGGTCGCGAGGTCGACGAACCGGTTGCCGAGCGCCCGATCGCCCTGGGCGAAGGTCATCTCGAGCAGCACCAGGACCGGGACGAGGAAGCCGAGCAGGACCGGCAGCGCGCATGCCGTCGCCGCCGAAAGCGCGCGGGCGCCGCGCAGGCGGTAGGGCGCGGCATGACGGAATGCGCTGGTGTGCTCGTAGCGGGCGCGGCCGCGCGAGGCGCGCTCCAGGACCAGCACCAGCATCACGAACAGCATCAGGACGGCGGCGAGCTGCGACGCCGCCACCGGCTCGCCGAGCGCGAACCAGGTGCGGTAGATGCCGGTGGTGAAGGTCGGGACCCCGAAGTGCTGGACGGTGCCGAAGTCCGCCAGCGTCTCCATCAGCGCCAGCGCCACGCCGCCCGCGATCGCCGGCCGGGCGAGCGGCACCGCGACGCCGATGAAGCAGCCCCAGGCGCTCCGACCGAGCGTCCGGCCGGCGTCGAGCGCGCACACCGACTGCTCGAGGAAGGCCGCGCGCGCGAGCAGATAGACGTAGGGATAGAGGACCAGCGACATGACCACCACCGCTCCGGACAGGGAGCGGATCTCCGGGAACCAGTAGTCCGTCCGGCTCCAGCCGAAAGCGTCCCGGATGGTGGTCTGGAGCGGCCCGCTGTACTGCAGGAGGTCGGTGTAGGTATAGGCGACGATGTAGGTCGGGACGGCGAGGGGGAGGAGCAGCAGCCAGGTGAACCAGGTCCGGCCCGGGAAGCTGCACATGGTGACCAGCCACGCCGTGGCGACGCCGATCAGCAGGACGCCGACGCCGACGCCCAGCGCCAGGAGGGCGGTGTTGGCGACGTACTCCCCCAGCACCGTGGCGGCGAGGTGGGCCCAGACGCCGCCGCTCGGCGCGAGCAGCCGGGAGAACACGACCAGGACCGGCAGGGCGACCGCCCCCGCCGTCGCGACGACGATCAGCGTCCACGCCTGCCCGGAGACGCCACGCCAGACCGGGCGCGGCGGCGATGGTCCGACCGCCTCGAGTGACAAACTGTCGCGCATGCCTTTCGGAAGAGTCGCCGGAGTGCGCTTTCCCAATAGCGCGCGAGGCAGAACAAGTCCAGCTGCAGTAAATCTTGAATTAGAAGGGTTCTAACCCGCCCGGCCGCGTCGATCCGGCGTCACCGGGCGCGGCATCGCGAAGTCGTGGAGGGTAGGCGGCGTCCGGCTCGGGGACCGGATTCGCAGCGGTGATCCGGCGCGCCGGCTGGCGCGTATGTTGCGTCGGCGCCACGTGAGAGCGCGGATCGCGGGCCGGCGGATTGTGCGTCAGCCCGCGATTTGGTACGTGGGCCTGCGGCAGCGGGGCCGCATGAAGGAGAAGCGCCCTGGTTCTTCGGCCATCGCCGGTCCCGGGCCGTCCGAGCGAGACGCGCCATCCCGCCCGCGAGCGGTGCGCGCGCGGCTACGGTTCACGCAAAAATAACTGCGTCCCGCCATGGTTGGAGGGAGCATCCGGCCGCGCAGGCGTTGGCCTCGCATCGGCCGCTGTCGGCCTCATCCGACGGGAAGCCTGGAGCAGGTCGCGAGATGGATGGTAGAGGACTGGTCGTCGGCATCGCGCAGCGCGACCTCGACAAGGACGGCCTCAAGCGCTCGATCCTGGAGAAGCTGACCTACGCGATCGGCAAGGACGCGTGGCACGCGACCGAGCGCGACTGGTTCGGCGCCGTGGCGCTCGCGCTTCGCGACCGGATCGTCGACCGCTGGATGGCGACCACCCGGCGCAACTACGAGATCGATCAGAAGCGGGTCTACTACCTCTCGCTGGAATTCCTGATCGGGCGGCTGATGCGCGATGCCCTGGCCAATCTCGAGATCACCGAGGCCTG
>DASUSF010000485.1:0-4451 GCA_036375275.1 Geminicoccaceae bacterium
GGCTTCAGGCCCAGCTTCATGAGCTCGTAGGCGGCGGTGATCCCGGCCATGCCGGCGCCGACCACCGCGACCTCGGTCCCGTGCTTCTCGGGGGGCACGCTGCCGAGCCCCGCAGGGTGGGTCAGCCAGTCGTCGAAGGCGAACGGGAAGTCGGGCCCGAAGATGGTGATCCGCCGGCTGTCCTCGCCGACCACGCTCGCATGGGGCGCCGTCATGATCGCACTCCCTCGATTGGTGGCCGCTCCCCTCAGGCGCGGTAGGCGACCCCGGGCAGCACACAGAGGAGCTCGAACAGGAGGTTCGCCGCCGTGAGCGCGGTGTTGCCCGACGGGTCGTAGGGCGGCGAGACCTCGACCAGGTCGGCGCCGACGATCTCGAGGCCGCGCGCGCCGCGGATGATCTCGAGCGCCTGGACGGTGGTGAGGCCGCCGATCTCAGGCGTGCCGGTGCCGGGGGCGAAGGCCGGATCGAGGCTGTCGATGTCGAAGCTGACGTAGACCGGGCCGCTGCCAATCTGCCCGCGCACCTCCTCCATCAAGGGGGCGAGCGAGCGGTGCCAGCACTCCTCGGCCGGGACCACCCGGAAGCCCTGCCGGCGGGGCCAGTGGAAGTCGTCCGCGGCATAGCCGGTGCCGCGGAGCCCGATCTGCACCACCCGCCGGGGCTCGATCAGGCCCTCCTCCACCGCACGGCGGAACGGGGTGCCGTGGGCGATGGCTTCCCCGAACATGGCGTCGTTGATGTCGGCATGAGCGTCGACGTGGATCAGCCCGACGGGCCCGTGCCGGGTCTTGACGGCGCGGAGGATCGGCAGCGCGATGGTATGGTCGCCGCCGAGGGTGAGCGGCCGGCAGCCGGCGGTGAGAATGCGCTCGAAGGCCTCCTCGATGATCCGGACCGAATCCTTGAGGTCATAGGGATTGGTCGCGACGTCGCCGACGTCCGCGACCTGGAGGCTGTCGAACGGCGCCGCCCGGGTCGCCATGTTGTAGGGCCGGAGCAGCGCCGACTCGGCGCGGATCTGGCGCGGGCCGAAGCGGGTCCCGCTCCGGTTCGAGGTGCCGATGTCGATCGGCACGCCGACGAAGCAGGCGTCCAGCCCCTGGGCGTCCGGCTGCTGCGGCAGGCGCATCATCGTGCCGGGCCCGCCGAAGCGGGGCATCTCGTTGCCGCCGAGCGGCTGGTTGTGGCTCATGGTGCTGCCTCCCCACCGACCCGTTCCACGAGCGGACCGTACAGCTCCGGACGCCGGTCCAGGAGGTGGGTGTTCACCCGGCGCGAGGCGCGCAGCCGCTCCGGATCGAGGTCCGCGACGATCAGCTCCTCGTTCCGACCGGCGCGGGCGAGGTCGGCCCCGTCGGGCGCGACCACGCAGCTCCGCCCGCAGTAGACCAGATCGCCCTCCCGCCCGGCGCGGTTGGCGTACGCCATGAAGACCTGGTTCTCGAACGCGCGCGCCGGGACGACGATCTCCGCGACCACCTCGTAGGGCTCCATGAGCGCGGTCGGCACGAGGACTAGGTCAGAGCCCGCGAGCGCGTGCAGGCGGACCGCCTCCGGGAACTCGACGTCGTAGCAGATCAGGATCCCGACCCGGAGATCGTCGAGCGCCGTGGACGCGGGCAGCGCGCCCGCGGCCCGGAACATGTCCCGGTCGAGGTCGCCGAACAGGTGGCACTTCCGGGCATTGGCCAGGATGCTTCCGTCCCGCTCGATCAGGACCGCGGAGTTGTAGACCTGCCCGTCGGCGCCGCGCTCGGGATAGCCGAACAGCAGCGCGATACCCGCCCCGGCCGCGATCTCCCCGGCCAGCCCGAGGGCCGGGCCATCGACCGGCTCGGCGAGGCGCGCCGCCGCCTCGCGGCCGATGTTGTAGCCGGTGAGGAACATCTCCGGGCAGACCAGGAGGCGCGCGCCGGCCCGGGCGGCGACGTGCGCCTGCTCGCCGAGCCGGCGGAGGTTCGTCGCGACATCGCCCGGGTCCTCCGGACCCTGGAAGATCGCGAGCCTCATCCGGATCTACTCCGCCGCCTGCGGTGGCGCTTCGGGCATCGCCGGGGTCGCGTGCGCGCCGGCCGTCCCGCCGAAGAACCAGACGAAGCCCACGAGCGTCGCCACGCCGACCAGCATGCCGACCCACCACGGATAGACGTAGGCGACCAGGAGCGTGCCGGCGACCAAGGCCACGATCCCGGCGAGCCCGGCGTACGGGATCTGGGTCCGGACGTGGTCGATGTGATCGCAGCCCGAGGCGAGGGAGGACAGGATCGTGGTGTCCGAGATCGGCGAGCAGTGGTCGCCCCAGACCGCGCCCGCGAGCACGGCGGCGGTCGCGGAATAGAGGAGATGCATGTGCTCGGGGGTGGCCATGCCGTTGGCCTCGAGCACCGCCCAGGAGAGCGGCACCGCGAGCGGCATGACGATGCCCATGACCCCCCAGCTCGACCCGGTGGCGAACGCGGTCAGGGCGGAGAGCACGAACACCAGGGCCGGGAGCAGCTCCGGCGACAGCCGCTCGCCGAGGGTCGAGACCAGGAAGTCGCCGGTGTGCAGCACGTCGTTGACGTTGGCGAGCGACCAGGCGAGGAGCAGGATGATGACCGCGAGGATCATCGAGCGGATGCCCGCGTACCAGGCGTCGACCAGCTCGCCGAGGCTCAGGATCCGCTGCGTCAGCGAGAGCGTGCCTGCGACCAGGACGGCGACCAGCGAGGCCCACATCATCGCCGAGTACGAATCGCCGTTGCCGATGATGTCGCGGAGCGGCGCGCCCGGCTCGGACGCATCCCGGCCGGTGACGTAGATGCCGCCGAGCGTGAAGACGACCAGGACGAGGATCGGGATCAGCGCGTTCATCGCCCGCTGCGGCATGTGCGGCTTGGGCTCCCGCTCGGCCGTCTCGCTCGGCGATTCGCCGGTGTGCGCTCCGTCCCGGAACACCTTCCCCGTGGTGCGAGCGCGTCGCTCGGCATGGAGCATGGGGCCGAAGTCCCGGCCCGACCAGGCGATCACGAACACCAGGACGAGCGCGAGCACGGGATAGAAGTCGTAGGGCAGCGCGTGCAGGAAGATCGAGTACGCGCTCTCGTCCAGCCCCTCGATCTGCTGCACCGCGCCATCGAGCACGCCGACCTGGAAGCCGATCCAGGTCGAGACCAGCGCCAGCGTCGCGACCGGGGCCGCCGTCGAGTCGACGATGTAGGCGAGCTTCTCGCGGCTGATCCGGAGGCTGTCGGTGACCGGCCGCATGGTGTTGCCGACGATCAGGGTGTTGGCGTAGTCGTCGAAGAAGATCGCGATCCCGAGGATGCCGGTCGCGGTCTGGCCGTGGCGCGGCGTGTTGGCCTGCTTGGTGATCAGGTTGACGATGCCGCGCGTGCCGCCGTTCTTCGAGATGATCCCGACCATGCCGCCGATCATCAGCGAGAAGATGATGATCGAGCCGTGGCCGCTGTCGGTGAGCGCGTCGAGGGCGTAGGTGGTGATGATGTCGAGCAGGCCGTACCAGACCCCGACGACCGAGCCGTAGACCAGCGCGGCGCCGAGCCAGATGCCGAGGAACATCGCCGGGATCACCTGACGCAGCGCCAGCGCCAGGACGATCGCGATCAGCGAGGGGAGGATCGCGAACCAGCCGGGGATCGTGTCGACCTCGGCCTCGGCCAGGGTCTGGCCGCCCGCATCGACGAGGGTGAGCGTGGTCGCACCTTCGATCAGGATCCCCTCGACCGTGATCTCCTCGTCCTCGGTGGCCTCGACCTCGTAGGTCTGGTCGCCGGCGCGCAGCGTCGCCGTGTCGCCCGCCTGGAAGTCGTGATCCTGGATCGTGATCGAGAACGGGACCCCGTCGAGCGCGATCCGCGGCGCATCGATCTCCTGCGCCACGCCCGCCCCGGCCCCGAAGACCGCGAGCAGGCCGGCGATCGCCAGTCCGAGCCACCCTCTCGCCCATCTCGCGGCCGGAGCGGCCGTGGTCCTTTCGACCTCAGATGGGGAGAACCGGGACCGATCACGCGATCGCTGTCGCATCTTCGTCTCCACCGCCCGATTTTTCTTGTTCGGCGCCGCAGGTTCCCCACGGCCGTCGGGCTCGGCACGAAAACGGCACCTCGATAATACATCCGCCTTTCTGCGAAAGCACCTGTTTCTGCCCGGAACCACGTCTTCCATCGTCTTGCACCGCTTCGGTCCCTGACGAGCGCACAGGTCGGCGCAACCAGCGCTTGGAGGCGCGGTCAGCCAGGCGCGACGTGCCGCGCATCGGGCTGGTCCCGTACTTCTTGGCTGACCGAGGCCCGGGAGGCCTGATGACGGCTTCGAGACGCGCGACGGTCGCCAGGGGCCCGATCCGCAGCTAAAGAGGACTCCGGGGATGAACCGGAAGCGTGGCCCGGTGACGGCGCCGGCCCGGCCCAGCGGGGAGCGCGCATGCCGATCTTCGACGTCTTTCT